>DATFZP010000219.1:0-5010 GCA_035314405.1 Solirubrobacteraceae bacterium
ATCGACGTGTGGGAGATCAACGAGGCATTCGCGTCGGTCACCCTCAACTCGATCCGCATGCTCGGGATCGATGAGAACAGGGTCAACGTCAACGGAGGAGCCGTCGCCCTCGGCCACCCGATCGGGGCGTCGGGGGCGCGCATCCTCGCCAGCCTCGCCCTCGAGCTTCGCCGGCGCGGCGGGGGACTCGGCTGCGCGGCGATCTGCTCCGGCGGCGGCCAGGGCGACGCGGTGATCCTCAAGGTCTAGTGGACAGCGACGCAAACGGCGCTTCCGAAGCGCAGAGCGGCGTCCCCCGCGGCGCGGCCTTCTTCGACCTCGACAAGACCCTGATGGCGGGCTCCTCGGGCATCTTCTTCGCCCGGGCCGCCTACGAGACGGGGATGATCTCGCGGGGGCGGCTCGCTCGCGACGTGTATGAGAACCTGCGCTTCCGGCTGCTCGGATCGACCGACGGTCGGGCCGACGACGTGCGCCGCCGGGTGGGGGAGATGATCGCCGGCGTGCGCGTCCGCGACCTCCAGCGGCTGTCCCCCCGCGTGCTCTCCGGGGTGCTGCCGAGGCTGTATCCGCAGATGCTCGAACGAGCCTACGCCCACCAGGACGCGGGGCTGCCCGTGTACATCCTGACGGCCGCCTCCCAGGAGATGGCCGACCTGCTCGCCCACGTGCTCGCCTTCGACGGCGGTCTGGGCTCCCGCTCGGAGATCGTCGACGGCCGCTACACGGGCAGGCCCGCCGGGCCCTTCAACTATCGCGAGGGCAAGGTGCTGTCGATGCGGGAGCTCGCCGCGCGGGAGGGCATCGAGCTCGCCGCGTCCTACGCCTACTCGGACTCGGAGTCCGACCTGCCGATGCTGCGCGCCGTCCGCTACGCGGTCGTGGTCAACCCCGACCCGGCGCTGCGCCGGGTGGCCGTCGAGGAAGGCTGGGAGGTGATCAACCTCGACCAGCTCGCCCGCCGGCTGAAGGTGCTCGCGGCGCTCGGGGCGGGCACCGCGCTGGCCTCCGTCGGGCGGGCGGTCCGCAGTCGCGCCTCCGCCGGGCACCTCACGAGCCGGCCGCCGGCCCTGCCCCGCCCCCTCGTCGGGCGCTCACGCGCCCCCGTCGGCCGCCGTGGCGTCACCGGGTCCCGCGGGCGCGCCCGCCGGTGAGGCGCAGGCGGCCCACGGCCCGCCCCGTCTGTGCGCGGGCGCGTAATGTAAGCGGGCATGTCCTCCGCCGCCCCCACCTCCAAGAGCAAGATCCGCGTGGTCGTGGCCAAGCCCGGATTGGACGGTCACGACCGTGGAGCGAAGATCATCGCCCGGGCCCTGAGGGACGCCGGCATGGAGGTGATCTACACAGGTCTGCACCAGACTCCCGAGCAGATCGTGGAGACGGTGATACAGGAGGACGCCGACGCGGTCGGCCTGTCGATCCTCTCCGGCGCCCACATGACGCTGGTGCCGCGGGTGCTCGAGCTGTTGAGGGAGCAGGGCATCGACGATGTCCTGATCACCGTCGGCGGCACGATTCCGGCCGAGGACATCCCCGAGCTCAAGAGCCTGGGGGTCGCCGAGGTCTTCACCCCCGGCGCCCCCACCCAGGCGATCGTGGACTTCATTCGCGGCGCCGCCTCCCCCCGACGTTGACTGACGAGTCAGTCAACCGCTGGAACCGGTAGCATCGCATCCAACAGACCCAAGGAGAAGCCCAGAGAATGAAGATATGCGTCCTTGTGAAGGAGGTCCCGGACGCCGCCGTCGAGAAGAGGATCGACCTCTCGACGGGGCGCATGGACCGCAGCGGGGAGAAGAACCTCAACCCGTATGACACGCACGCCATCGAGGCTGCGATGCAGATCAAAGAGGGCGGAGCCGTACCGGTCGAGGAGATCGTGGCGGTGACGATGGGCCCCGACAGCGCAGTCCGCGCCCTGCACAAGGCCGTCTCCCTCGGCGCCGACCGCTCGGTGCACCTCAGCGACGAGGTGGTGGCGGGCTCCGACGTGGCCGCGACGGGCTATGCCCTGGCCAAGACGCTGCAGCGCGAGAGTCCCGACCTCGTGCTGCTGGGACAGCAGTCCGACGACGGGGAGTGCTACACGATCGGGGCCGTCGTGGCGGAGCACCTCGGGATGCCCTCGCTGACCCAGGTCATCAAGATGGACGTCGCACCCGAGAGCCTGCGCTGTGAGCGGCAGGCCGAGTACGGCTACGACACCGTCGAGGTCAGGCTCCCCGCGGTGATCTCCGTGGGGGACGCGATCAACGAGCCCCGCTACCCGTCGCTGAAGGCGATCATGGGGGCCAAGAAGAAGCCGCTCGAGACGGTCACCGCCGCCGACGTGGAGATCGACCCGGGCAAAGTCGGGGGGGACAACTCCGCGGCACATTGGATCGCGGCGAAGGCTCCCCCGGCGAAGGCCGCCGGGGAGATCATCGAGGACGAGGACACCGGCGAGACGGTCGAACGGATCGTCGCCTGGCTCGACGAGCGCAAGCTCATCTAAGGAGGAGCGCAACTGACATGGCGGACATCCTGGTTTACGCGCTGCACTACGAAGGCGCGATCAACAAGAACTCCCTCGGCGCCGTCTCCGAGGGCGCCCGGCTGGCGGCCGAGCTCGGCGGAGAGGCGCACGCGATCCTCCTCGGCACCGACGTGCCGGACGAGCTCGCGGCCTCGTTGGGCAACTACGGGGCCAAGAAGGTCCTCGTCGCCGAGGGCCCGGAGGGCCTCGCACAGCCGCTCGTCGACGCGATGGCCAAGGCGATCGACGACGGCGGCTACTCCTACGCCCTGTTCGGGGGCGGCCTGCTCGGCTTCGAGATCGGCGCCGGCCTGGCCGCGCGGCTCGGCGCCGGTGTCGTGATGGAGGTCACGAACGTGCGCGCGGAGGACGGTGAGCTGATCGCCGAGCGCCCGATACTCGGCGACTCGGCCATCTCCGAGATCCGGTACCGCTCCAGCGTGGGGATCGTCATCGGCCGTCTGAACGCGTTCGAGATCGCAGAGACCGGCGCCGGTGCGGCACCGGTGGAGCAGCTCGAGTTCGAGTTGAGCCCCCACGCGGGAGGAGCCACGATGGTCACCCGCGGCGAACAGCGGGGAGCCGACGTGGACATCGAGGGGGCCGACATCCTCGTCGCCGGCGGCCGCGGGCTCGGCAAGGCCGAGGGCTTCCAGCTGTGCGAGGACCTCGCCGCGGCCTTCGGCGGCAACAGCGCCGTCGCCGCGACCCGCGCCGTGGTCGACGCCGGCTGGTACCCCTACGCGGCGCAGATCGGCCAGACCGGCAAGACGGTCTCCCCGAAGCTCTACCTGGCCGCCGGGATCTCCGGGGCCATCCAGCACAAGGTGGGCATGCAGGCCTCGGAGAACATCGTGGCGATCAACAAGGACGCGAACGCCCCGATATTCGAATTCTCCGACCTCGGCGTGGTCGGAGACCTGAACAAGATCCTGCCCAAGCTGACCGAAGCCGTGAAGGCCAAGAAGGGCAGCTGAGGGTGGTGGGCGCCGCCGTGAACGCCTCCTGCGCGAGCTCTCCTGCGGGGAGGCGCCTCGATGTCGGCTGAGAACGGCTCCCGCAACGGGAGAGTCGCGCCGGCGGCGTTCCCTCCGCCCGTCGACTCCCGCGGCGAGTTCATCAAGCGGGGGCTCGACCCCGACGACGAGCTGATCGAGGTCGGCGTGGCGATCGTCGGCGGCGGCACCGCCGGCCTTGCCTGCGCCAACCGCCTGCTGCAGCTGCTCGCCGACGACCCGGAGACGATGGAGCGACTCGGTGAAGTGCCCGTCGCGGTCGTCGAGAAGGCCAAGACCTGCGGAGGGCACAACCTCTCCGGTGCGGTGATGCGCCCGGGGCCGCTGCAGGAGCTGTTCCCGGAGATGAGCAGGGAGGACTGGCGCAAGGAGGGCTTCGCCTTCGGGGAGGTGCGCAAGGAGGCCGTCTACCTGACGCCCACGTCGAAGCTCGCCGTGCGGATCCCCACCCCGCCGTCCTTCAAGAACCACGGCAACGAGGTCGTCTCGGTGGCGGCCATGGCCCGCTACCAGCAGCAGCAGGCCGAGGAGGCGGGCGCCTACATCCTCACCGAGACGGCGGCGACCCAGCTGATCGTGCAGGACGCCACCGTGGTCGGCGTCCGCTCCGGCGACAAGGGTCGCGGCAAGGACGGAGAGCCGCTGTCCAACTTCGAGCCCGGGACCGACATCAAGGCGCGGGCGACGGTCCTCGCCGAGGGCTGCTGGGGCCATCTGACGGGGGCCGCGATCAAGGAGTTCAACCTCGCCGAGGGGCGCGAGCCCCAGGTCTGGGAGCTGGGGGTGAAGGAGGTCTGGAAGGTCCCCACGCCGCTCGACCGCCTGATCCACACGATGGGTCCCTGGCCGCTGAAGCTCTCCTCCTCCTACGGCCAGATCGGCGGCACTTGGATCTACCCGATGAAGAGTGAGAAGACCGGCGATGACCTCGTCTCGATCGGCTTCGTGGTCGAGCTCGAGTACGCCGATGCGACGACCTCGGCCCACGACCTGCTGCAGACGTTCAAGACCCATCCTCTCGTGCGCAAGATCCTCGAGGGCGGCGAACGCGTCGCGTGGGGCGCCAAGGCACTGCCGGGCGGCGGCTACTGGTCGATGCCGAAGCTGTCGATGCCGGGTGCGCTGCTGGTCGGGGACTCCGGCGGCATGGTCGACACGATGGCCCTCAAGGGGGTCCATCACTGCATCAGGTCGGGCATGCTCGCGGCCGAGTCGATCTACGCGGCGCTCAAGCGGGGGGAAACCAGCTTCGAATCCTACGAGCAGGTGATCGAGGAGTCCTCGGTGGGCAAGGAGCTGTGGGAGGTGCGCAACGCGCGCCAGCCCCTGCAGAAGGGGCTGCTGCTGGGGGGCCCTCTCAGCGGCGTGCAGCAGATCACCAGGGGCCGGCTCCCGGGCCGGGCGGCTTGGCATCGCAACGATGCCAAGCCGATGTTCATCGGCAAGACCAAGGACAGCTATCCCAAGCCCGACGGCAAA
>DATFZP010000220.1:0-2919 GCA_035314405.1 Solirubrobacteraceae bacterium
GGAGCTGGCCACGGGCGTTGCGGACGGCGCCACGGTTCCCCTCACATTGGAGTCGTGGCGGATCATGGACGATCTGCTGGACGCCTGGATCACGCCGGCCGCCGGGCGCTGTGTGAAAGCGCTGTCGGCCGGGCGGCCCGCGCCGCCGGCCGTGCTCGAGCGCTCGAGTGCCCACGCCGAGCCGACGTTCGTGCTGGCACCAGGCCACGACGCCTCGAGCGTGACGAGGTTCGAGAGGCTGCCCGGGAGCCTGCCGCCGCTGCGGGCAGCGGGCGACGGCGGGCGGGAGCACGCGCGACTGCCGGCGATCCACGCCGACCCGTTCTGTGTGCCGGAGCTCGATCGTTTCCTGCAGGCAGGGGATGTGTGGGTCGAGCCAGGGGCCCTCGAGCTGCTGCAGGAGATCCGCGAGGAGCACGCGCGGGCGGCAGGGCTCGTGGCCCTCTCCGGCGCCGAGGACGCGGAGCTCGACCTGCCGTCCCTGGGAGGCGAGCTCAAGCCGTTCCAGCGGGCCGGCGTCAGCTATCTGCTCAGCCGCCGGCGCGCGTTCCTGGCCGACGAGCAGGGCCTCGGCAAGACGATCGAGGCGATTGCCACGATCGCACACGACGAAGCCTATCCTGCGATCGTCGTGTGCCCGTCGAGCCTCAAGCTCAACTGGCTGCGGGAGCTTGAGCACTGGTTGCCGGGGCGCACGGCGCAGGCGCTCAGCGGGACCGTCTCCCCCGACCGCCCGGACGCCGCCGAGATCACCGTCGTCAACTACGAGATCCTCGCCCGGCGCCTGGATGAGCTGTGCGAGCCCCTGCCCAGGGCGCTCGTGCTCGACGAGTCCCACTACTGCAAGAACGCCGCCGCCAAGCGCACCCAGGCAGTTCAGCGGCTCGCGGCGGCGGTGCCTAGCGACGGGCTCGTCCTCGCTCTGACCGGCACTCCCGTCACCAACCGCCCGGCGGAGCTGATCTCCCAGCTGCGGATCCTCGGCCGCCTGCAGGAGTTCGGGTCCGGCGTGCAGCTCGGTGAGCGCTTCCGCGGCCCCGACGCCCACCTGCGATTGCACTGGCACCTGCGGGCACGGTGCTTCGTGCGGCGCCTGAAGTCCGACGTGCTCCCCCAGCTGCCGGCCAAGACGAGAGCCGTGGTTCCGATCGAGCTCGACAACGAGGGCGAGTACCGTCTCGCCGAGCGCGACGTGGTCGCGTGGCTTCAGAGCCAGCCGCTCGACCTGCGTGAGCTCGATGCCAGGGTCGCCGCCGCCCTGCGGGCCGAACGGCTCGTGCGTCTCAATGCCCTCAAGCTGCTTGCCGCACGCGGGAAGCTCCACTCGGCGCTGAGGTGGATCCACGACTTCTGCTCATCCGGAGAGCGGCTCGTGGTGTTCGCCCACCATCGCGAGATCCAGCGGTCGATCCTCGAGCACTTCCCGAAGGCCCTCCACGTGCTCGGCGAGGATCCACAGTCCGTCCGCGACCGCGCGCTGCAAGCCTTTCAGGGCCCCGATGGGCCTGAGAACCAGCTGATCGTGTGCTCGATCGAGGTCGCCGGCCATGGCCTGACGCTGACGCGCTCCTCGAGCGTGGCCTTCCTCGAGCTCGACTGGACCCCCGCAAAGCACGACCAGGCGGAGGATCGCTGCCACAGGATCGGCCAGGAGGACGCCGTGAACGCGTACTACCTGCTCGCGGCGGACACCGTGGACGAGTCGATCGCGACCCTCCTGGAGAGAAAGCGCGCCGTCATCGGCGCCGTCACGGACGGCCGGAAGGAGGACGAGGAGGGCGTCATCGACGGGCTCGTGCGGGAGCTGCGGGGAAACCCCTATCGCCATCTGCGGGCGGTGGCGTGAGCGACGGGCGCCCGTGCGTCGTCGCGCCGTCCTCGGGAGTGGCCCCGGCCGGGCGCTCACGCCTGTGCCGTCAGGCGGCGAACCGATCGGGCGGGCCTTGTATCGTCTTGCTTCACAGGGCCTGAGGAAAGGGACGCTCCGCCGGCCCGGCGCGGGGAAGACAAGGTCGGGGGCTTGTCGGGGACCCTCCGTCCGGCCGATGCGGGTGCGCCTCCTCGTCGAGTCCAGAAGAGCGCTATATGAGATGGAGCCGATACATGATCCCGCTGGTGGCGGTGCTCGCGTGGGTCATCGTCGCGATCGTGCTCGGCACCGGCAGCCCCTCGGGCGCCCACACCGTCGTGGGACCGAGCGGGCCCTCGCCTGCGTGCCTGCCGAGCTCGTTGAACCACAGCGCCTCCCTCTCCGGGACCAACCTCGACGTCTCCCCTGAGCCGGGGACCGACACAGCCAATCCGGACACCCAGATCAGCTTCCTCGGCACCCCGGTCACCAACATCCGCGACGTCTCGGTTCATGGCTCGAGCTCGGGGTCCCACTCAGGTCAGCTCGAGGGCTACTACCAGGGGGACGGCGGCAGCTTCGTGCCCGAAAAGCCCTTCGTCGACGGCGAGCAGGTGTCGGTCAGGGCGAGCGTCCTGCAGCCCGGGGGTGAACGCGTCGTCTCCTACAGCTTCCACGTCGCCACCCCGTTCTCCACCGCTTCAGTTCCTGGCTTTCCCGACCCCGCAGCGCCCCCGTCGGCCTACCAGAGCTTCTCCTCGGAGCCGAGCATTCAGCCGCCGATCCTCAGCGTCACCTCGCCGGATCTGGACCCCACGGCCGGGGACGTGCTGATCACCACGGGCCCGGGGCCGGGGCAGTACGGACCGCTGATCTACACCCCTCAGGGACGGCTCGTGTGGTTCGACGAGCTGCCCCCGGGGGTGAACGCCCTCGACCTGAACATGCAGAGCTACGAAGGCCAGCAGGACCTCACCTGGTGGCAGGGCCGAGTCGTGAGCCTCGGCTTCGGCTACGGAGAGGACCTGGTGGTCGATCACAACTACCAGACGGTGGCCACGATCCGTGCC
>DATFZP010000221.1:0-6492 GCA_035314405.1 Solirubrobacteraceae bacterium
GAGATCCCGATAGTGGACCGACCCCTGCAGACGGCTCCGCACCTCGTCGGCGTCGGTCTGACTCATGCTGTCCTTCTCGACCGCCCGGGCGAGCTGCTTCTCGATCTTGGCGATGCCCTTGGCGAGCGTCGCCTCGTCGACCTCCCGCACCACCACGTCGTAGCCCGCCTGGGCCGCCACCTGGGCGATCCCGTGGCCCATCAGTCCCGCTCCCAGCACTCCCACCTTCTCGATCTGCTGCCCCATGAGACCTCCGCTCGGATTCATCCGCCGTCTCGCCAGAGCCTCAGAGCCTATTACCCGCTCGCGGAGAGGAGCCCCCCGGGGAAGTTTCACGCGCTCTCGGGGTCTGTGGGTCACGAAGGACAACCACTCCGGCGAGCGCCGTCCACCCGGCGGGCGCCGTCAACCCCGGCGAACGCCGTCAACCCTGGAGGTGCAGTGATGGAGCGCAGTCACCGAAACCCCGCCATCGCCCTGAGCAGGCGGATGGCGCGTCCGGGCGCCGCCGGCGCCCTCGCCGTGCTCGCCGTTGCGCTGCTCGGGCCGGGCACGGCCGCAGCCTCGGGCGGCTCGTTCCTGGCCTCCCACCACAGGGTCGCCTCGATCGGCAGCACGGTGCCGGCGAACGGCGACCAGAACCCCTACGGGATCGCCGACGTGACGCAGACCGTCGGCTCGCTGCGTGCGGGTGACGTCCTCGTCAGCAACTTCAACGACGTCGGCAGCCCTCCGACAGGCAACCTCCAGGGCACCGGCACGACGATCGTGCAGATGACGCCCAGCGGACGTCTGTCTCTGTTCGCGAGGATCGCCCCGGCGAGCCTGCCGGGAAGCTGCCCGGGGGGCGTGGGGCTGACCACGGCGCTGGCGACCCTCCCTGGTGGGTTCGTCGTCGTGGGAAGCCTGCCGACAGCTGACGGCACGGCCGCCACCGCCCAGCCCGGATGCCTGATCGTGCTCGACAGCGACGGGCAGCCAGTCGAGACGATCGCCGGGAGCGCGATCGACGGCCCTTGGGACATGACGGCGGTGGCAGAGGGGGCTGACGCGACGCTGTTCGTCACGAACGTCCTGCGTGGCACCGTGGCCTCGGGAGAAACCCCCGTCGACGAAGGGACCGTCGTGCGCATCCGGATGCACGTGCGCGAAGGACACCTTCCACAGGTCACCGGGATCAGCGTGATCGCCGGCGGGTTCCCCGAGCGGACCGACCCGGCCGCCCTCGTGGTGGGGCCGACGGGAGTGGCCCTCGGCGAGGACGGGACCCTCTACGTCGCCGACACCCAGGGCAACCGCATCGCCGCCGTCACCGACGCCCTCAGCCGCTCGACCCCGCTGCAGGGCGGGGGTAGGACGGTCGCCTCCGGCGGGTATCTGGAGGACCCGCTCGGTCTCACGCTCGCCCCCAACGGAGACATCCTGACGAGCGACGCCGGCGACGGGAACATCGTCGAGACGACCCCCTCGGGCGCCGAGTTCCCTCCCCTCGACACGGGGGCCGGGGCCGGCGGGCTGTTCGGCCTGACGGTGGCACCCGACCTCAGGCAGGTGTTCTTCGTGGACGACACCGACAACACGCTCGGCGTGCTGCGCTGAGGCGCGGGCGACGGCGCTCGGCCGCCGACGGGAGCCCGACGGCGCTACGCTCACAGGCGCCCCGGCCCCGGCAGACGGGCGGGCGCCGTCCCCCAGCGTGAGGAGCCCATCGATGAGCATGGTCGTGATCGAGGATCGCGGGCCAGTCCGGCACGTGGTGCTGAGCCGTCCCGAGAAGCGCAACGCGATGAACCAGGAGCTCCTGCGAGAGCTCGGCGGCGCCCTCAGGGATGCCGCTGACGACGAGGCGGTGCACTGCGTCGTGCTCCGCGGCGAAGGGCCGGTCTTCTCGGCCGGTGTTGACCTCGTCGAGCTCGCCGAATCGGCCGGGGAGAGGGGCCGGCTGAGGTCGTTCAGGAAGGTCTTCCTCGAGTGCCCGAACACCTGCGAAGAGATGGCCAAGCCGGTCGTCTGCCAGATCCACCGCACGTGCGTGGGCGGCGCTCTGGAGGTGGCGCTCGGCTGCGATCTGAGGATCGCCTCCAGCGACGCCCAGCTCGGGCTGCCGGAGGTCAGGTTCGGGATCATCCCCGACGTCGGGGGCTCCACCCGCCTACCCGCGGTGGTGGGCCTGGGCCGGGCCAAGGAGCTGATCATGACCGCGCGGACGATCGACGCCGAGGAGGCCGAGCGGATCGGTCTCGTCAACCGCGTCGTGGCTCCCGCCGAGCTCGAGTCGGCCACCCAGGAGCTCGTGGATGAACTGCTCGCCAACTCCCACGTGGCGGTCGGTCGCGCGAAGCGGGTGATCGACGCCTCAGCCCGGCCGGCGCTCGCCCACACGCTGGAGATGGAGATCGCCGTCCAGGAGTACTGCATCGCGGCCGCCCAGGAGAGCGGACGTCAGGCCGCCGAGGCGGAGGCGGCGCTGGCCGGCTAGCGCTCACCCGCCGGCGGGCCGGCGCACCGGCCCCGCCACGAGCGTGTGGCTGCCGAGCGGCCGCCCGAGGATCTCCTGTGCCCGCCGGGCGCAGTCGATCAGCGCCGGGAGGTCGATGCCGGTCTCGACGCCCATCTCCTCGAGCATCGACACGAGATCCTCCGTCGCGATGTTCCCGGTGGCGCCCGCCGGCACCGGGCAGCCCCCCAGCTCGCCGAAGCTCGACTCGAAGCTCTCGATCCCCGCCTGCAACGCCGCGAGGACGTTGGCGAGGCCCTGGCCCCTGGTGTTGTGGAAGTGGGCGGTCAGCTCGACCTCCTCGCCGAGATCGGCGCGGGCGGCCGTGAAGAACTCCCGAACCTGACGGGGATTGGCCATTCCGGTCGTGTCGCCGAAGCCGATCTCCTCGGCGCCCGCGTCGCGCAGGCGGGCGGCGATCTCCAGCACCCGGTCCGGGGGGACGTGACCCTCGTAGGGACAGCCGAAGGAGGTCGATATCACCCCCTCCCTGCGGAGCCCCGCCTCGCGGGCCCTGGCGAGGACCACCTCCACGCCGGACAGCGACTCGGCGATCGTGCGGTTGACGTTCCTTCGATTGTGGGTCTCGGAGGCCGACAGGAACACGTTGATCTGCTCGAACGGCGGGCGTCCACCCCGGCGGCCGCCGCCGCGATCCTCCCCGAGCACCCTCAGGGCCGCGTCGAGCCCCCGCTCGTTGGGGATCAGGACCGAGATGCTCACCCCGGCGGGCACGTCGATCCGCCTCAGCACCTCGGGGGCGTCGGCGAGCTGGGGGATCACCTCGGGGCGGACGAAGCTCGTCACCTCGATCCGCCGCAGGCCCGTGCGGGCGAGGGCATCGATCAGCTCGACCTTCCGCTCGGTGGGGATGACCTCGGGCTCGTTCTGGAAGCCGTCCCGGGGACCGACCTCCCTCACCCGCACCGCCCGGGGCAGCTCCCCCACGGCCTCACTCACCACATCGACAGGCCGCCGCTGACGTTCAGCGTCTGGCCGGTGACGTACGAGGCGTCCTCGCTGGCGAGGAACGCGATCGCCGCCGCCACCTCCTCGGGCTCCCCGGAGCGGCCGAGGGCGGTGGAGTTGACCATCGCCTGCTTCAGGCGCTCCCCGAGCTCCCCCAGCATCAGCGGGGCGGCGTTCAGCAGCGGCGTCTCGATCGGGCCCGGCGCGACGGCGTTGCAGCGCACCCTGTAGCGGGCCGCCTCGCGCGCGACCGCCTTGGTGAAGCCGATCACCCCCGCCTTCGCCGCGGAGTAGACGACGGACCCCTGCGATCCGACCCGGCCGGCCTCGCTGGCGACGTTGACGATCGCACCGGCTCTGCGCTCCTGCATGCCGGGGAGCACCGCATGGGTCACCGCCAGCACGCCGCGCAGGTTGACCGACAGCACGAAGTCCCACAGCTCCTCGTCGGTGTTCACGAAGAAGGAGAAGCGGTCGGTGCCCGCGTTGTTGACGAGCACGTCGATCTCCCCCAGCTGCTCCACGGTGCTCGCGACGGCCGCCCGCACGGACGCCGTGTCGCCCACGTCGAGCGAGCAGGCGAGCCCGTCGAGCTCGCCCGCGACCTCACGGGCGCCGTCGAGGTTCAGATCGCCGATCGCCACCCGTGCCCCCTCGGCGGCCAGGCGGCGGGCGGTGGCCGCGCCGATGCCCGACGCACCACCGGTGACGAATGCCGTCCTGCCCTCGAGCCTCATCTTGCGAAGCCTATACTCGGCCGCCTTGTCATCGTCTCCGTCCGGCCCCGTGGCAGTCATCGGCGCATCCGGCGCCCTCGGTTTCGGCATCGCGATCAGGCTCGCCCGCTCCGGGGTCCCGATCGCGATCGGCTCACGGGACGCGGGTCGGGCGCGCCAGACGGCGGAGCGGGCCCAGGAGGCGGTGCCGGCCGGGAGCTTCTCGGCGCACGAGAACGCACCCGCCGCGGCGCTCGCCGAGATCGTGCTGCTGAGCGTCCCCTTTCGCAACCAGTCCGAGACGCTCGCCGAGCTCGCACACGCCCTCACCCCCGGCAAGCTGCTGATCGACGCGACGGTGCCGCTGGCGGCCGCAGTGGGCGGAAAGGCCACGAGGATGGTCGGCGTGTGGCAGGGCTCGGCCGCCCAGCAGGCGGCGGAGATGGTCCCCGACGGGGTCCGGGTCGTCTCGGCGCTGCACACCGTCAGCGCCACCTCCCTGGCCGATCTCGAGCATCCGCTCGGCCAGGACGTGCTGGTGTGCGGCGACTCCCGAGCCGACAAGCTCCAGGCCGCCCGCCTGATCGAGCGGATCGAAGGGCTGCGCTGCGTCGACTGCGGCCGGCTGGAGATGTCGCGCACGACCGAGGCCCTCACGGCGCTGCTGATCTCGGTGAACGCCCGCTACAAGGTCCATGCCGGCATCCGGCTCACGAGTCTCCCCGACGAATTGTGGCGGTGAGCCCGGGGGGCGTCGTCGTCCTGGCGGGAGGGACGGGCGCCGCCAAGCTCGCCCGGGGGATGATCGACGTCGTCGGCCACGAGCGTGTGGCGGTGATCGTCAACACTGCCGACGACATCGAGATCTACGGGGCCCACGTCTCCCCCGACCCCGATCTCGTCTCCTTCTGGCTCGCGGACGCGATCGACGACCGCGGCTGGGGGCTGCGGGGTGACACCTTCGCGGTGATGGACGGACTCCGTGAGCTGGGTGTGGAGGTCTGGTTCAACCTCGGCGACCGCGACCTGGCCTGGTGCCTGGAGCGGGCCCGGATGCTGGCCGAGGGCCTCTCCCCGACGGCCGCCCTGGCGCTCCTGAACGCCGCCCTCGGCGTGCGAGCGGAGGTGCTCCCGATGACCGACGATCCCGTGCGCACGTGGGTGCGCACCGCAGCGGCGGGCTGGTGTCACTTCCAGCAGTTCATGATCCGTGAGCGGGCCCAGGGGCCGGTCGAGGGCCTCGAGTACCGGGGGGTGGAGCACGCGCGACCCAGCGAGAGGGCCCTGGCCGCGATCGCGGATGCCGGGGCGATCGTCATCGGACCCTCCAACCCGCTCGCCTCGATCGGTCCGATCCTCGCCGTCCCGGGCATGACGGCGGCCCTCGCGGCGGCCCCCGCCGCGGTGGTGGCGGTGAGCCCGATCGTCGGAGGGGAGGTGCTGAAGGGTCCGACTGCGTCGTTCCTGGCGTTCTCCGGGCACGAGGTGAGCGCGTCCGGGGTCGCGCGCCTCTACGGCGGGCTGCTCGACGGGATCGTCGCCGACGAAGCGGTGGAGGGCGTGGCCAGCCTGCGGATCGACACCCGTATGGACGATCCCGCCGGGCGGGCCCGCGTGGCCGCCGAGACGCTCGCCTTCACCGAAGGGATGCGCTGACGTGGACGCCCCGCCGGCCGGGCGCACGCGTCGCCGAGGTCCGGTGCAGGAGGTGGCGATGACTATCGTCTGGGCCGCATGCTCACGGCCGCGATCCTTCCCGTCAAGCGCTTCGCCGAGGCAAAGCGGCGTCTGGGCCAGAGCGTCGAGGACCCCCTGCGCCTGGCGCTCGCCGCGGCGATGGTCGGGGACGTGCTGCGGGCGCTGTCCGAGACGGAGGCGATCGACCGCACGATCGTGGTCACCGGCGAGCCCTCGATCAGGACCACGGCGCTCGAGCTGGGGGCGAGCGTGATCGACGACACGGCCGAGAGCGGCCAGTCGGCGGCCGTCGCGCTCGGCGTCCACCGGGCCCTGGCCGACGGCGTAGAGCGCGTCCTGTGCGTGCCGGGGGATTGTCCCGCGCTCGACCCCGGGGAGCTTCACAGGCTGCTCGCCGCCGGCCACGGTGCCGTGCCGGCCGGCGGGGAGGTCGTGATCGTCCCCGACCGCCACGGCTCGGGCACCAACGGGCTGATGCTCACGCCTCCGGACGTGATCGAGCCGAGCTTCGGCCCCGACAGCTGCGAGCGCCATCTCGGCCTCGCCCGCCGCGCCGGAGCCACCTGGCGCCTGGAGCGCCCCCCCTCGCTGCTGCTCGACATCGACACCGGC
>DATFZP010000222.1:0-6056 GCA_035314405.1 Solirubrobacteraceae bacterium
GGCCCGCTCACACTCGAGGTAATAATCGACGAGGTCCATCTTCGTGAGCCCCACGGCGGGGAAGAACACCTTGCCCGGGTTGCTCACCCGCAGCTCCCGGCCGCTGACCGCCACCAGCACGTGCTCGTCGCTCTTTCCCGCCATTGCTGGAAGGATGCCCGATCGTGGCCGATCACACCCCGGGCCCTCGCGCCCGCCCGCCCCGCGGGCGCTCTCGCCCGCCCCGGGGGATACCCCAGACCCCGCTCGTCGTCGCCGGGCCGTTCGGAGCCGCCCTCGACGCGCGCCGCACGGCCGAGGCGCTTTCGAGGGGACTGCTGAGGGGCGGGCGCCCGGCGGCCGACGTGTGTCCGCTTGAGCCCACGGGCGTGGCGCCGGCGGGGGCACTGGACGCGGTCGACTTCGACGCTCGCCTGCGGCGTGCCCGGGCCGTGATCGTGGCAATCGAGCGGTTGGGGCGGCGGGCGCTCCCCGGCACGATCGTCTTCGAGGTCGCGACCAGGGCGAGGCAGGGCGGGGTGCCGGCCTACGCCGTCGCCGCGAGCGACTCACTGGACCTGTTCGACGCGCGGATGATGGACCTGCAGGTGATCCTCCACGCGCACGGCTCGAGGGGGCTGACAGCCGCCGGCAGGACGCTCGCGGCCATCATCTAGTCCCGGCGGGCGCCCCCGAGCGCTAGGCTCGCCGGGCCCATGGCATTCGAGCCCGAGCCCCGGCCAGCGGGCCACCCGCCCCCCGACCAGGACGCCGAGCCCTCCGGCACGGAGAGCGCCCCGCCGGGGAGCCCTCCCGCCAACCAGGGCACGACCCAGCGGGCGGCCCGCGTCCGCTCGCTCACCCCACCGGGCGCCCGCCGGGCGACCGTCATCGGCGCCGGCTCCTTCGGGACCGCCCTGGCGGTCGTGCTGGCGAGAGGAGGCCTGCGGACCACCCTCCAGACCCGCACCGCCGAGCAGGCGGAGCTGATCGATTCGGCCCGTGAGAACCGGGTGTACCTGCCGGACGTCGAGCTCCCCGCCCAGCTGCGGATCGAGCCGGCGTCGGCGGGGGTGGCGAGGGCCGACTACGTGTTCCTGGCGGTCCCCTCGAGTGGTCTCGGGGAGGTGATCGACAACCTCGACGCGGCCGGCCTGGGCCGTCGGACGGCCGTGGTCACGGTCGCCAAGGGTCTCGTCCCCCCCGCCGGGCTGGCTCCCACGAGCGTCCTCAGCGCGAAGCTCGGCTCCCAGCGGGTCGCCTGCATCGGCGGACCGGCCCACGCGCAGGAGATGGTCCACTACGGAGCCGGACTGGTGGCGGCCTCCACCGATGAGGAGCTCGCCGGGGCCCTCGCACAGGTCTTCACCCGCGCGGGAGTGGTGTGCGAGCGCTCGAACGACCCGGTCGGCGTCGAGCTGGCGGGTGCGGCGAAGAACGCCGCCGCCCTGGCGGCGGGGGCGACCGAGGCGCAGGGCCTCAACGCCGCGGGAGCAGCGGCGGGGCACATCTTCGCCGAGGTCTGGCGCTATGCCGAGGGACTCGGAGCGAGGGCCGAGTCGATGATCGGGCTGGCGGGGGCAGGCGACCTCGTCGCGACCGCCCTCGCCCGCGAGAGCCGCAACCGCCGTGCCGGAGAGCTCCTCGCCGCGGGAGTGCCCGCGGCGGAGATCCCCGCACGGATCGGCCAGGCGGTGGAGTCCCTGGAGTCCGTCCCGCTGCTTGCCCGGGCGCTCGCGGGGGCCGGCGTGGCAGCCCCGGTGACGAGCGCGCTGGCGCGTCTGATCTCGGGCGAGCTCCCGCTCGATGAGTGGGTCGCCCTGGTGCGCGCCACCGTGCCTCCCCCGGCCCTGTGGCGGCGGCGGCCGAAGCCCGGGCTGTGGCGGCGGATCTGGCGGAGGCTCTCCAGCCGGGGGTGAGCGAGGGTGCCGAGAGGGGCGCGGGACCGGCTATGAGAGCGCCGGCCCTCGACCGCCGCCCGTGCCCATCAGGGTGCTGATCACAGCCTCGTAGACCCCCGGCCCGTGTCCGGCCTCGGTCACGTGGACGTTCGGATGTCCTGCGATCTGCTCCCGCATCGAGGGGTCACGGGCGACCGCGTTTGCCACCAGCCAGAAGTCCGCGACCTCGGCGGCACAGGCGAGATCCTCGCGGGAGTCGCCCACGGCGAAGGTCTCCTCGCGGGAGTAGCCGCGGGCCCGGCGGTGGAACGCGACGGCCCCGGCCTTGGAGGCGGCGGCCGGGACGAGGTGGTAGCCGCGGACGTGGGAAAGCTCCGCGAGCGCGGGGGAGCGCCTGCCCACGACGCCGTTGTCGACCAGCCTGAGGTTCCCGTGACCGTGGTCGGCGAGCACGCCGTCGACCTCGAACACGTCGACGAGTCCGCGGAAGAGGTGGGAGACCTCCCGCTCGAGGTGCCACGGCTCGTGGTACTCCAGGCGCCCCCGGTAGCGCTCGAGGAGCAGGGCGGGCGCGCCCGAGCGCTCGATCTGCTCGGCGATCGTCAGCTCCCCCGGGAGCAGGTCCCGGGTCAGCCAGTGCTCCTCTCCGTCGAGCACCACACAGGCGCCGGCCTCGAAGATGAAGGAGCTCTGCCCGAGCAGCCGCGCGTCCTCGTGGACCTGGGCCCGTCTGCGGCCGGACATCAGGACCACCTCTACGTCCGCCCGCAGGCATGCCTGCACGGCCCGGACGCCGTCGATCGTGACGGCTCCCTCGCCGTCGTGCAGCAGCGAGGCGCCGCGCCCGAGCAGGGTGCCGTCGAGATCGAGGTAGACGCAGCGAGCCCGACCGGCGCCGCTCACGTGGCCATCACGCTCGCGAGGGGAGGGCGTTCCGGGGGAGCGCCGCCGACGGCGCTGAGGCGGCCTTCCCGCTCCAGCCGCCCGGCGATCGTGGCGAGGACCGTCGCGGCCATCGGCGTCAGCGCGGACAGGGGCTGGTGGCGGTTGTGGTGCTCGTCGAGATCGACCTGGGCGATTCCCTCCAGGCCCACAGCTCGCCAGGCGTCGATCAGCATCGCCACCTCGACGCCGTACCCGGTGACGAACGGAAGCCCCATCAGCAGCTCCCGCCGGGCGGCGACCTCGCCGGCGAGGGGCTGCAGCACCCCCGCGAGCTCGGGGTAGAACAGCGCCAGGGCGGGCCTCGCCATCAGGTGGTTCACCCGCCCGCCCCCGTCGGGCGCGGCGAGGGAGTCCTGGAGGATGGGCCGCCGGTAGAAGGCCTTGACGAACGACACCACGGTCGCGCACACGAGCGGTCCGAGCAGGCCCGTCACGAAATGGGAGGAGAACGCCGAGGTGTCGGCGTCGAGGAAGCAGACGAGGTCGCTGTCGAGGATCGACAGGGCCCGCCACATCGCGTCCCCCTTGCCCAGCACGGGCCCGAGGTCGGGCATCAGCTCGGCCTCCTGGCGGACCCTTGCTCCGGCCCCCTCGGCGACCGCCGCAGTGCCGTCGGCGGAGTCCGCGTCCACGACGAGGACCTCGTCGATGGCCCCCACCTCCCGCAGCTCGAGCAGCCGGGCGACGATCTCCCCGACGGTCTCGGCGCACTCCCGGGCCGGCATGCACACGCTCACGCTCGCCTCCCGCTCGGCGGCGATCCGGGGGGCGGGAAACAGGGAATGGTGGAAGGAGCGGGCTTTCGCCCACCGTTCGGCGGCGGTGAGGGACACCGCCTCTACTATCTCAAGTCCTTGGCAATCGATCGTAGAACCGAGCCGTGGAGCGCTCTGCTGGACGCCGGAGCCGGGGACGGGCGCCTCGTCCTGCAGGCCAACGAAGGGCCGCGGCGCGCCCAGCTCGTGGACCCTCCCGACGAGCTGCATCCCGAGGTCCTCGCAGCGCTGGAGCGGGTTGGCATCGAGCGCCTGTATCGCCATCAGCGAGAGGCTGTCTACGCGGCATGGAGCGGGCCGAGCATCTTCACGACGGGGACGGCATCGGGCAAGTCGCTGTGCTTCAACCTGCCAACGCTGGACGTGCTCTGCCGCGACGCCCGCGCGCGGGCCCTCTACCTGTATCCGTCGAAGGCGCTCGCCCAGGACCAGGCGCGGGCCCTCGCCGCCTTCGGCCTGACCAAGCGGGTGCGCCCGGCGATCTACGACGGCGACACTCCCCGACAGGCACGGGCCCAGATCCGCAGGAGCGCGAGCGTGGTCCTGAGCAACCCGGACATGCTGCACGTGGGGATCCTGCCCAACCACGCGGCCTGGGCGGACCTGTTCGCCAACCTTGCAGTGGTGGTGATCGACGAGGCGCACGCCTACCGGGGCGTGTTCGGCTCCCACGTCGCCAACGTGCTTCGCCGCCTGCGTCGAATCGCGGCTGCCTACGGCACCGAGCCGCGGTTCCTGCTCGCCTCGGCCACGATCGCCAACCCCGTCGAGCTCGCCGAGCGCCTGACGGGGCTCTCCGAAGTGAGGCTGATCGACGAGGACGGCTCCCCGGCTCCCCGACGGCGGATCGCCGTGTGGAACCCTCCCCTCACCGACGAGTCCTCGGGGGCGCGGCGCTCGGTGCTCGCCGAGGCCGCCGAGATGCTCGCCGAGCTCGTGCGGGAGGGGGCCAGGGCGATCTGCTTCATGAAGTCCCGCAAGGGCGTGGAGGTCCTCAAGCGGCTGGTCGAGGAGGACCTGCTGCGGAGCGGGCCCGAGCTGGCCGACCTCGTGGCGCCCTACCGCGCCGGCTACACCCCTCAGCAGCGGCGGGAGCTCGAGGGCCGTCTGATCCGAGGGGAGCTTCGCGCGGTCATCACCACCGACGCGCTCGAGCTGGGGATCGACATCGGCGAGCTCGACGCGGCCGTCGTCGTGACGTTTCCCGGCACGGTGGCCTCGCTGCGCCAGATGTGGGGAAGAGCCGGCCGGCGGGGCCGGGGGCTGGCGGTCTTCCTCGCCGGAGAGGACGCGCTCGACCAGTTCTTCTGCCGCCACCCCGAGGACTTCCTCGACCGGACCGTCGAGGCGGCGATCCTCGACCACGAGAGCCCCCTGATCTACCGCCGCCACCTGTTGTGCGCCGCCCACGAGGGGCCGCTGAGCGCAGCCGACGCGGAGTTCCTCGGGCCCCGCTGGGAGGCTCACGCCGAGCTGCTGCAGAGCGCCGGGGAGCTGCGCCGCAGGCCCGACGGCGCGGGGCCTGGCGCCCAGGCGAGGGGCTCCGGTCACCGGGAGGCCATCTCCCATTCCACGAGCGCCTGCTACGTCCCCCGAAGAGCCGACGCCTACCCGGCCGCCGAGGTCTCTCTGCGCTCCGCCTCGCCCGACAGCTTCGCGATCGTCGACGTCTCCTCGGGGGAGCTCCTCGGCTCCACCGAGGCAGCGCGGGCGCACTCGACGGTGCACGGGGGAGCGATCTACATGCATCTCGGGCGCTCCTACGAGGTCCGCGAGCTCGACCTCGAGCTGCGCCGGGCACTGGTCTGCCCCTTCGCGGGGGACTGGTACACGCAGCCGAAGCGGACCACCGACACCGAGATCGTGCGGCTGCTCGATCGGCGGGAGACGCTCGGCGTGAAGCTGTCGCTGGGAGAGGTGAGCGTCACCGACACGGTGCTCGCCTACCAGCGCCGCCGGCTGTCCGATCACGTGGGCGTGGACCTCGTGGCGCTCGATCTCCCCCCCACGAGCTTTCCCACGCAGGCATTGTGGTTCGAGCTCGACGCGGGCGAGCTGGCAGAGTCGATCCCGCTGGAGTCGCTGCTGGGAGCGCTGCATGCGACCGAGCACACGCTGATCGCCGTGCTGCCCCTGATCGCCATGTGCGACCGCTGGGACATCGGGGGGCTGTCGACGAACTCCCATCCCCAGACCGGCTGTCCGACGATCTTCCTCTATGACGGACACCCCGGCGGGATCGGGATCGCGCGGACCGCCTGGGGACGCTTCGAGGAGCTGTGCGCCGACGCCCGCGATCTGATCGCCGAGTGCCCGTGCGCCGAGGGCTGCCCGTCCTGCGTGCAGTCGCCGAAGTGCGGAAACCTGAACGAGCCGCTCTCGAAGGCCGGTGCGCTGGTGCTTCTCGAGCGGATGCTCGCGGCCGCGGGCGGACCCGCTGTGGCTGCGACCGCCT
>DATFZP010000223.1:0-2205 GCA_035314405.1 Solirubrobacteraceae bacterium
GAGGGCTTCATGCCGTTGAGCTCGTAGTCGAGGGAGGCGTATCCGCGGGTGCGTGACTTGAGCTGGTCGAAGAAGTCGAGGACGATTTCGGCGAGAGGCAGGTCGTAGGTCATCTGAACCCTCTCCGGGGAGAGGTAGTGCATCCCGACGTGCTCCCCGCGACGCTCCTGGCAGAGCTCCATGATCGCGCCCACGAACTCCCTGGGGGCGATCAGGGACGCCCTGATGAACGGCTCGCGGATCTCCGCCACCGTGCCGGGGTCGGGCATGTCGGACGGGTTGTGGACCTCGAGCTCGTCGCCGTTGGTGAGGGTCACGTCGAACTCCACTGAGGGCATCGTGGCGAGCAGCTCGAGGTCGTACTCCCGCTCGAGGCGCTCTCGGACGATGTCCATGTGCAGCAGGCCCAGGAAGCCGCAACGGAAGCCGAACCCGAGGGCATCGGACGTCTCGGGCTCCCACGACAGGGCGGCGTCGTTGAGGGCGAGCTTTTCGAGGGCGTCCCGCAGGCTCGGGTAGTCGTCGGAGTCGATCGGAAACAGCCCGCAGAAGACCATCGGCTTGACCTCCCTGTACCCGGGGAGCGCCTCCGAGGCCTGGGCCGTGCGCCCTCCCACGCGGCCTCTGGTGGTGAGCGTGTCGCCGACCCGCAGGAGGGTGACGTCCTTCAGGCCGGTGATGAGATATCCGACCTCCCCGGCTGCGAGCTGGTCGGAGGGCATCATCCGGGGGCTGAAGAAGCCGATGTCGTCGATGTCGGCCTCGGTCCCCGTGGCCATCGCCCGGATCGGCTCGCCCTTGCGAAAGACGCCGTCGACGACCCTGATGTAGGCGATCACTCCGCGGTACTGGTCGAACTCGGAGTCGAATATGAGAGCCCTCGGAGCCCCGTCGGGATCTCCCGACGGGGCGGGCACACGAGCGATCAGCTCCTCGAGCACGGCCGGCACTCCCTCTCCGGTCTTGCCGCTGATCCTGAGGATCGAATCCGGCGGCTCGCCGATCAGCTCGCTCACTTCCCCCGCGACCCGATCGGGTTCGGCGCCGGGCAGGTCGATCTTGTTCAGGCACGGGATCAGCTCGAGGCCGGACTCGACCGCGAGGTAGGTGTTGGCGACCGTCTGGGCCTCCACCCCCTGGGCGGCGTCCACGACCAGCAGCGCCCCCTCGCACGCTGCCAGCGAGCGGGAGACCTCGTAGGTGAAGTCGACGTGTCCCGGGGTGTCGATCAGGTGCAGCTGGTAGACCTCGCCGTCGCTGGCGGTGTAGAAGACCCGCACCGCCTGGGCCTTGATCGTGATCCCCCGCTCCCGCTCGAGGTCCATCGAGTCGAGCAGCTGGGCCCGCATCTCCCGGGGGGAGACCGTGTGGGTCAGCTCGAGGATGCGGTCGGCGAGGGTCGACTTGCCGTGATCGATGTGGGCGATGATCGAGAAGTTGCGGATGTGCTCCTGGTCCATGGGCCGCTACAGCGTAGAAGGCGTGCGCTAGCCTTCATGATCCGGCGGATCGCCAACTCGACGGGGATCCCTCGGGATCCAGCCGCGGCAACGCGTCAGGCGCAAGCGTGACGGCCTGTCCAGGTGTCGGGAGTGTCACGCCGCCCAGGCAAGACACGTCCTGGGACGTAAGCAGTAAGCGGCGATCTATGACCGGGTGCGACCGGGCGAGCCCAGCGCTCGTCCGGTCCCATGCCCGCGAACGCCGTCACGGACGCCCGAGCTGGCTGCGGATCAGGCCTCTCACCTGGTGGGCCTCGGGGATGCCCATCGCGAGCACCGCCCGGGAGTAGACGAACAGGCCGGCAGCACCCGCGACCCCGACGCTGATGATCTGGGCCGCCAGCGAGCCCCCCAGCAGGGAGTCGAGCAGCCGCCACACGACGTAGGAGACTCCGGCAAGCAGCGCCGAGGCCACGACGATGCGCGCGGTGATCATCGCCGTCTGGGCGCCCTCCAGTCGACCGTCGAAGCCGACCCGCAGGCGACGCAGGAGCAGCGCCGTCATGACGGCATTGGCGGCGACGGTCCCCATGATCAGGCCGGCGATCCCGAACGGCTTGTACAGGCCGATCGAGACGATGATGTCCACCACGATGTTGATACCTGCCAGGCGTGTCGGGATCCACGGCCGGCGAACCGCGAAGAACGTCCTCGTGAGCAGCAGGTTCAGGCCGGCGAACGGAAGGCTGAAGGCGAACCAGAA
>DATFZP010000224.1:0-3149 GCA_035314405.1 Solirubrobacteraceae bacterium
GTCCACCTTCACACGCGCGAAGCCGTCGCCGCGCAGGTCGGTGAACAGCTTCCCGTATTCGCCCTTGCGCCCGCGCACCACCGGGGCGAGCACCATGAAGCGGGTCCCCTCCGGCAACTCCATCACCTGGTCGATGATCTGCTCGGCCGACTGGCCCACGATCGGGCGCCCGCAGATCGGGCAGTGGGGCTTGCCGACCCTCGCCCACAGCAGCCGCAGGTAGTCGTAGATCTCGGTCACCGTGCCGACCGTCGAGCGAGGGTTCCGCGAGGTCGTCTTCTGGTCGATCGAGATCGCCGGCGAGAGGCCCTCGATCGAGTCGACGTCCGGCTTGTCCATCTGCCCGAGGAACTGCCTGGCGTAGGCCGACAGCGACTCCACGTAGCGGCGTTGCCCCTCGGCGTAGATCGTGTCGAAGGCAAGGCTCGACTTCCCCGACCCCGACAGCCCGGTGATCACGACCAGCGCCTCCCTCGGCAGCGAGAGGGAGATGTCCTTGAGGTTGTGCTCCCTCGCTCCGGAGACGACTATCTGATCGGCGGCTGCCATCTGCACTGCATTCTATGACTGCGAACAGATGTTCGCCTGGCCGCCCTCGGGCTCAGCCCTCGATCGCCGCGTAGACCTCTTCGATCAGCTTCGGGCGGTCGGGAACCTCGAAGTGCTCGGCGAGGTAGCGATCGGTGTCGGCTCGGGACTCGCCGTTCAGCGCCATGTTCAGCGCCACCAGCCGCGCCCCGTCGAGGTCCACCGCGGCCGCGGGCTCCGGCCCGCTCGCGGCCGCATCGGATGACACCGGAGCCGAGGGCCGCGGAGCGGGCGACGGCGTCTGCTGCCCCTCTGGGGCCGGCGGCGCCGGCTGCTCGCCGTCCGCGGCCCGTCCCTCGCTCGCATCCACCCTGCCGTAGAGCCCTGCCATGTTCTGCTCGACCGCCGCGAGGTCTCCCGCCAGCCTCCCCGCGCCGGAGCGCAGGCTGTCGAGCAGCGCCTTCACCTCGGCGTCCATCGCCGCGACCCGCTCGAGCAGGCCGGCGGTCGCCTCGGAGACGACCGCGACGTGGGCTCTCGCCGTCCGGAGCGCCTCCTCCCGGGTGCTCTCGGCGTCCCGGTCGGCCGCCTCACGCACCTCCCCGGCAGCCTCGAGCGCCTGCCTCTCGATGTCCGCCGCCGCCGTCTCGGCCGCGGCGATGATGCCCTGCACCTGTCCGCCGGCGGCGGAGGCGAGCGACGGGTCCGACCCGCCGGGGCCCGCCGAGCGCTGCAGCTCCTCGAACTCCACGGCGAGCTCGCGGAGGTGGGCGTCGACAGCCGCCGGGTCGTATCCGCGACGGCCGACGGGGAAGTCCCGGCGTTCGATTGCCTGCCGATCGAGGCCCACGGCGGCCAATCCTAGGCGATGTCCCCGGTCGGGGTCCCGCTTGCGCCGCCATCCCCCGCCGGGGCCTCTCCGGAGCGGATCTCCTGGAGGTCCCGACGCAGCTCTCGCAGCTCGTCGCGGAGCTGGGCGGCGTACTCGAAGCGAAGCTCGTCGGCGGCCGCGAGCATCTCCTCCTCGAGCTCGACGACCATCCGCTCGAGCTCGTGCCGGGGCATCTCACCGGCGGTCCTGCGGGCCCTGCGGCGGGTGCGCCGCCCTCGGGGCACCTTGGACTCCGCCTCCAGGAACTCGGCGATGTCGGAGATCCCCTTGACGATCGTCGCAGCGGTGATCCCGTGGCGCTCGTTGTAGGCGAGCTGGATCTCCCGCCGCCTGTTGGTCTCCGAGATCGCCGCCCGCATCGCCCGGGTCTCCTTGTCGGCATACATGAGCACTGTCCCGTCGACGTTGCGGGCCGCCCGGCCGATCGTCTGGATCAGCGAGGTCTCCCCCCGCAGGAAGCCCTCCTTGTCGGCGTCGAGGATCGCCACCAGGGAGACCTCCGGCAGGTCCAGGCCCTCCCTCAGCAGGTTCACGCCGACGAGCACGTCGTACTCCCCGAGCCTCAGGTCGCGGATGATCTGGATCCGCTCGAGGGTGTCGATCTCCGAATGCAGGTAGCGGGTCCTGAAGCCCATCTCCAGCAGGTACTGGGAGAGGTCCTCGCTCATCTTCTTGGTGAGGGTGGTCACGAGCACCCGCTCGTTGCGCTCCACCCGTACGCGGACCTCGTTCATCAGGTCGTCGATCTGGTTGCGTGTCTCCCTCACCTCCACCACCGGGTCGACGATGCCGGTGGGGCGCACGATCTGCTCCACGACCGCGGTGGAGCGCGACCGCTCGTACTCGCCGGGGGTGGCCGAGACGAACATCAGCTGGGGCGTGATCGAGAGGAACTCCTCGAATGTCTGGGGGCGGTTGTCGAGCGCGCTCGGCAGCCTGAAGCCGTAGTCGACGAGCGTCTGCTTGCGCGACCGGTCGCCCTCGAACATGCCCCCGATCTGGGGGACGGTCTGGTGGGACTCGTCGATGAAGCAGACGAAGTCCTTCGGGAAGTAGTCGATCAGGCAGTACGGCCGCTCGCCCGGCCGGCGGCCGTCGAGGATCCGCGAGTAGTTCTCGATCCCCGAGCAGAACCCGACCTCCCGGAGCATCTCCATGTCGTACTGGGTGCGCTGGCGCAGGCGGTGGGCCTCGAGCTGCTTGCCCTCCGACTCGAGCTGCTCGCAGCGCTCCCCCAGCTCCTTGCCGATCTCCGCGACGGCGGCCTCGATCGACCCCTCCTTCACGTTGTAGTGGGTGGCCGGCCAGATCGCCACGTGCTCCAGATCGTCGGCGAGCAGCTCCCCCGTCAGGGGGTCGAACTGCTGCAGGCGTTCCACTTCGTCCCCGAACATCGTCGCCCGGAACGCCGTCTGTGCGTACGCCGGGAACACCTCGAGCGTCTCCCCCCTCACCCGGAAGGTGCCCCGCGAGAGCACCGTGTCGTTGCGCGTGTACTGGATCGAGACCAGTTTGCGAAGCAGCGCGTCGCGGTCGATCTCCTCGCCCTTGCGGAGGATCTGCATGTTCATCTCATAGGTCTCCGGCGAGCCCAGGCCGTAGATGCAGGACACGGAGGCCACCACGATCACATCCCTGCGGGCGAACACCGCGGCTGTTGCCGCGTGGCGCAGGCGGTCCACCTCCTGGTTGATCGCCGAGTCCTTCTCGATGTACAGATCCCGGCTCG
>DATFZP010000225.1:0-2978 GCA_035314405.1 Solirubrobacteraceae bacterium
CGACGTCAAATTCGACGCCTACGGCAACCCGTGGGGCGCATTCGTCAACGATTGTGCGCTCACCGCCGAACCGGTGCGGCGGCGCTCCTGTACAACCCCGGGTACGGACGTTGCGCGGATGGGACCGGAGAAGGGCTGCTGCTCGAGCTGCGAGCCCCCGGCGGGGGCCGCCCGTGGTAGTCAGCCCCGCCAGGGCTCGCGATCGCGATTGACGCCGGCTAACCGGATGCTCCGGCGCGGGCGGCCGAGACCTCTCCCTCGCCCCCCTCGAGGGCGGACAGGGCCTCCAGCAGCGACTCCCCGTGCTTCCGGCAGAAGGCCTGGCCGATGCCCCTGATCTCGATCAGCTCCCCCACGCTCGTCGGCCTCCGGCGGAGAACCTCCTCGAGCACGGAGTTCGCCGCCACCGTGTAGGCGGGGAGCCCGTCCGCCCTCCCCATCCTCCAGGCCCTCAGCGCCTCGAACTCCGTCTCCTTCACCGGCGGACCCACGGGACTGCCGGGGGGCGGACTCGGGAGGCTCTGACCCGGGGAGCGCCGCGAGCGCCCGCCGCGGGCCCGGGGTCCCTCGAGCGCCTGCTCCACCGCCCGTTGCAGCGCACCGTCGGGGTCGCATACGTCGCAGCAGCGGCCGTCCGGCCTGCCCTCCTCGTCGTCCCCGAAGTGGTCGAGGATCTGCCGCCGACGGCAGGTCTGGCCGGCCATGTAGCGCTCGATCGACCTGTAGGACTCCCACCCTCGGTCCCTCGCCGCCTTGATCGCCAGGTAGGCACGCCTGGGACTCCCCCGGCCGGTCAGCTCGACCAGCAGCCCGTCCCTGCCGCCGGGCTGCAGCCGGAGGGCCCCCGCCCTCTCGGCGATCGACAGCAGCACCCTCTCGCGCTCCCCCAGCTCCCCGTGGCCGATCGCCACCACGCCTGCTTGGGCGTCGCGCCGCAGGCGCCCCACGTATCGCCTGACGTCCTCCACGCTCGTCTCCCTCTCCTTGATGAACCGGATCAGCCTCCCCAGGTCCATCCTCGCCGCCAGCAGCAGCGCCCTCGCCGGCCGGCCGTCCCGGCCGCCCCTCCCGGCCTCCTGGTAGTAGGCCTCCAGGCTCGTCGGCAGAGCCCAGTGCGCGACCGTGCGGACGTCCGCCTTGTCCACCCCCATCCCGAACGCGTTGGTCGCCACCACCACCTCTGCCCGGCCCTCCATGAAATCCAGCTGGCTCGCCGTCCTCGCCGCCGGGCTCATCCCCGCGTGGTAGGCCACAGTCGAGATCCCCTCCTCGGCGATCCTGGCGGCCACCTCGTCGGTGTCCCTCCGGGTCCCGCAATAGACGATCGCCGGCAGGGGCGACCCGCCGTCGGACCCCGCGAGCACTCCCATCAGCGCGGCCCTCTTGCGGGTCAGGGCCCCCTTGCCCTCGACGCTCACCACGTCGAAGGCGAGGTTCGGCCGGTCAAACCCTGATCGGACCGACACCCAATCGCGCAGCCCCAGCCGCTCCGCGATCTCCCTGGCGACCTGCGGGGTCGCCGTCGCCGTGGCCGCCATCACCGCCGGGCGCCCCGACCCGGCCGGCCCGGCGGCCAGCCCCTCGATCGCCTCGTGGAGACGGAGGTAGTCCGGGCGGAAGTCGTGCCCCCACTCGGCCACACAGTGGGCCTCGTCCACCACGAACAGGCTCACCCGGCGGCGGGAGAGCGCCTCCCGGAAGGCCCTCGACGCGAACCGCTCCGGGGCGGCCAGCACGAGCTGGGTGCTCCCCCCTTCGATCTCCCTGAGCGCCTGCTCGTTGTGACCCTCCTGCATCCCCGACGCGAGCATCGCACCCCTCACGCCCACCTCCTGCAGGCGCCTCCACTGGTCGGCCATCAGGGCGATCAGCGGGCTGACGACCACCACGAGCCCCCGGTCCGCAAGGGCGGGGAGCTGGTAGCAGAGGGACTTCCCTCCGCCCGTGGGCATCACCACGAGGCTGTCCCTCCCGGCGAGCGCCGCCTGCACCGCCTCCCTCTGGCCCGGTCGGAACCCGTCGAGGCCGAATCGCTCGAGCAGCTCCTCGGGCGAGGGACCAGGATCATCCCCCCCCGGCTCGCCGCCCGGGGACGACCCGGGGCTGTGGACCTGCTCGACCATTCCCCGGGAAGCTATCCCCCGCCCCGGCCGGGACCTCCGGCCTGGCCCTCCGGCGGGGCCCTCCCCGTCCCGTCCCCCACTGCCCACCCCCCAAGGGCCGCCGCAGGGCGGCCCCATCATCATCGTGAAGCGCCCCTGCGCTCCCACACCACCCGGGTCCCCTCCGACGGGACCAGCGTCACCGCCCGCCGCCGGATCCGCTCTCCCCGATCTCCCCGCAGCGACCTGCCTCGGCCGCGGGGCAGCCTGGGCTCGAGCTCGCCGAGCATCGTCCTCAGGATCACCTTCATCTCCAGGAGCGCGAACGACGCGCCGATGCACCGCCGGATCCCTCCTCCGAAGGGGATCCACGAGAAGGTCTCCGGGGGACTCCCGAGGAACCGCTCCGGCCGGAACTCCTCCGGCTCCTCATACACCAGGGGATTGCGGTTGGTCAGGTAGATCGACGGAACGACGCGGGTTCCAGCGGGCAGCTCGTAGGGGCCCACCCGCAGCTCATCCGTAAGCATCCTCGCGACGATCGGCACCACCGGCCTCACCCTCAGCGTCTCGCTCACGACCGCCGTCAGGTACTCCTCCTCGACCCCCCCGTCGATCTCCGCGGTCAGCCGCCTGAGCTTCTCCGGGTGGCGCACCAGCCGCTCGACGGCCCACGCGATCGCCGTCGCCGTCGTCTCGTGCCCCGCCAGCAGGAGCGTCACCAGCTCGTCCCTGAGCTCCTGGTCGGTCATCCCCAGCCCGTCCTCGTCCCGCGCCTGCAGGAGCAGGGAGTGGATGTCGCTCCTGTCTCCCAGGTCACCTTCCCCACGGCGCCGGGCGATCTCCTCATAGATCAGCCCGTCGTGCCGGTCCAGC
>DATFZP010000226.1:0-2726 GCA_035314405.1 Solirubrobacteraceae bacterium
GATGATGTCGAACGCACAGGACTCGCTGGCGACGCAGTAGCGCTGCTCCCCGCCCGGCTGGCGGGGATCGAGCACGCCGATCGCCAGCGGACGCAGCCCATGTGGATCGCGGAACGCCACCACCCGGTCCTTGGTCATCGCGACGATCGAGAAGGCGCCCCGCAGGCGTGGAAGCACCTCGGCGATCGCCTCCTCGACGGTGTCGGCACCGTGCGTGGCGATCATCGCGGCGATGATCTCCGAGTCGGAGGTCGAGCTGAACGTCACACCCCGCTCGAGCAGCTCCTCGTGGAGCTCGAGCGCGTTGATCAGGTTGCCGTTGTGCGCCAGGGCGACCTCGCGGCGCGAACCGTTGGTCCCCTCTGAGCGCTGCACCGGCTGGGAGTTCTCCCACGCGTTGGAGCCGGTCGTCGAGTAGCGGACGTGGCCGATCGCGAGCTCCCCGGCGAGCGTTCGCAGGTCGTTCTCGCTGAAGACCTGGTTGACGAGCCCGAGCTCACGTCGCGTGATGATCTGCCCTCCGCGGTCGGCCGCGGCGATTCCCGCGGACTCCTGGCCGCGGTGCTGAAGCGCGTACAGCGCGAAGTAGGACAGCCGCGACGCCTCGTGACCAGGCGCGTACAGTCCGAACACTCCGCACTCGTCGCGCGGTCCGTCACGCATCACTCCCACAAGGTAACAGGGTCGCCCCGGGGCAATCAGGAGAACAGCTCCGCAAGGCTCCCGTGGGCGGTCGCGAGCTCGTCCAGGGTGAGCTCCAGGAGCACCTCACCGCCCGCCCCTCGGATCCTCAGCGACCCACCCCCGACCGTGCCGATGACGCGAGCGGCGGTGAGGGCGGCGAGGGCGTTCACCCCTCCCGGCGCTCCCGTCACGACGAACCCTCCCGGGCCCTCGCCGAACAGGGCGATCGCGAGATCGGCGCTCACGGCGGACCGCGGGCCGACCCCGGTCGGGACCTCACCCGGCGGCAGCTGCACCTCGGCTCCGATCGACCCCGCCAGGGCGCACTCGGCGAGGGCGACCGCGAGCCCCCCCTCGGCGATGTCGTGGGCGCTCGAGAGGGAGCCCGCACGGACCGCCTCACGCACCGCCGCCTGGGCGAGCACGATCGCGTCGAGGTCGGCGTCGGGGAGCGCCTCGGGCAGCTGATGGCCGAGCAGCTTCGCGAGCTCGCTCGCCGGGAGGGAGGGAGCGAACGGGCCCACTACCGCGACCTGCTCGCCGGCGCGGGCGAACCCCGTCGAGCCGGCCCGCCGGGCGTCGGGCAGGCGCCCGACCATGCCGATCACGGGCGTCGGGTAGATCGGCCCTCCGGCGCCCTCGTTGTAGAGGGACACGTTGCCGCCGACGATCGGCGCCGCCAGGGCGCGACAGGCGTCGCCGAGGCCCCGCACGGACTCCGTCAGCTGCCAGGCTATGTGGGGCTTCTCGGGGTTGCCGAAGTTGAGGTTGTTGGTGGTCCCGAGCGGCTCTGCGCCGACGCACGAGAGGTTCGCCGCGCACTCCAACGCCGCCTCGATCGTGCCGCGGTAGGGGTCGGCCGCCACCCGCCGACCGTTGCCGTCGATGCTCACCGCGAGCGCGCCTCCGCCGGGCAGGGCGAGCACCGCCGCGTCGGCCTGCTCGGGCCGTCGCACGGTGCGGGACTGGACGATCGAGTCGTACTGCTCGAACAGCGCCCGGCGGGATGCGATGTTCGCGCTCGACAGCAGGGCGAGGAGGGTCGTGCCGGCGTCGCACCCCTCCTCGAGGGTGGCGGCGGGGGCGGGGTAGATCGCCTCCGCCGGCCTGCGAGGCTGCAGGTCATACAGCGGGCATTCATCGACGAGTGCCCTGACGGGCATCTCGCCGGCGAGCGCTCCGCCCGCGAACACCCTCATGCTCCCACCCTCGGTCACCACTCCGATCCCCGCACCACCGACCTCCCACTTCTCGCACACCTCGAGCACCTCCGAGACATCCTGCGGCTCGACCACGCACAGCATCCGCTCCTGGGACTCGCTGACCATCACCTCGAACGGCTCCATCCCCGGCTCGCGCAGCGGCACCAGGTCCACGTCGATGTCGATCCCCACGCCGCCCTTGGAGGCCATCTCCGACGCCGAGGAGGTCAGCCCGGCCGCTCCGAGGTCCTGCAGCGAGACGAGCAGCCCCCGCTCGAGCAGCTCGAGCGAGCACTCGAGCAGCTTCTTCTCCTCGAACGGATCCCCCACCTGGACGGTCGGGCGCTTGTCTGCGCTCTCATCCTCGCCGCTGCCGAGCTCTGCCGAGGCGAGCACCGAGGCGCCGCCGATTCCGTCCCTCCCGGTGGCGGCCCCGAACAGGAGCACCACGTTGCCGGGCCCCGTGGCCGCGCTGCGCACGAGCCCCTGCTGCGGGGCCAGCCCCAGCGCCATCGCGTTCACGAGGCAGTTGTGCTCGTAGGGGCCCTCGAAATAGACCTCCCCGCCGACCGTGGGGACGCCGATCGAGTTGCCGTAGTGCCCGATGCCGGCGACCGCCCCGTCGAGCAGGTAGCGCACCCGCCGGCCCCCTTCGGATCGATCGAGCTCGCCGAAGCGAAGGGAGTCGAGAACCGCGATCGGACGCGCCCCGATCGCGAAGATGTCGCGGAGGATCCCTCCGACGCCCGTGGCCGCCCCCTGGAACGGCTCGACGGCGCTCGGGTGGTTGTGGGACTCGACCTTGAAGGCGCACACCAGGCCGTCGCCGACGGCGACCGC
>DATFZP010000227.1:0-2895 GCA_035314405.1 Solirubrobacteraceae bacterium
CGTGGTCGCCTTCCTGCGGGCCCACCCCCCGTTCGACGCGCTCGAGGCAGCCGACGTGGAGCGGGTCGCAGCGTCCACCGAAGTCGAGTTCTTCCTGGCGGGCTCCACGATCTTCTCGCAGGGGGAGCGACCGATCGAGTACCTGCGGGTGGTCCGCACGGGGGCCGTGGAGGTCGTGCTCGACGACGACGTCCTTGACCTGCTCGGCCCCGGCGAGCTGTTCGGCCATGCCTCGATGCTGTCCGGGCTGCCCCCCGGGTTCGCCGCGAGGGCGCAGGAGGACACGCTCTGCTACCGCATCCCCGAGGAGGTCGCTCGAGCCGTGCTGGCGCGGCCGGAGAGCGTCGGCTTCGTCGCCCGCTCGCTGCTGGAGATGCAGACGCCATCCCCCGCTGCGCTCCCGCGAGGGCCGGCGCCCGACCCCGCCAACCAGCCCGTCTCGGCGCTGATCCGGGACCCCCCCCTGCTGTGCTCGCCGGCCACCACGATCCGGGAGGCGGCCACGAAGATGGCCGAGGCGCCGTCGACGTCGATCGTCGTCGAGCTCGGCGACTCGCTCGGCATCCTCACCGACCGCGACCTGCGCTCACGCGTGGTGGCCGGCGGAGTCTCCTACGACGCCCCCGTCTCCTCGGTGATGAGCGCCCCCGCATACACGGTCGGGCCCGACCGCCTCGGAGGCGACGTCCTGCTGGAGATGCTCGACCGGGGCGTCCGTCACTTCCCGGTGATCGCCACCAAGGGCGAGGTGATGGGAGTCGTCGAAGCCGTCGACCTCCTGGCGGTCGAGACGCTGTCCTCGTTCTACCTGCGCCTCGCGATCTCGAGCGCCGACAGCCTCGCCGGCGTCGTCCGAGCGGCGAAGGGCCTGCGGCCGGCGGTGATCGCTCTGCACGAAGCGAGGCTCGCCGCCTCGAGCGTCTCCGCGATCTACTCAGTCGTCCTCGACGCTCTCACCCGCCGGCTGATCGAGCTCGCCATCGCGGCTGCGGGAGAGCCGCCGGCCGAGTTCTCCTGGCTCGCCCTCGGCAGCCAATCGCGACGGGAGGCCACTCCCGCCTCGGACGCCGACAGCGCGATCGTCTGGTACGGCGACGTCGGCGAGGAGACCGTCCGGCCGTATCTCCACACCCTCGCCGGCAACGTGGCGGCGGGACTGGCCGAGTGCGGGATCCACGCCGACAGCCACGGCGCCACCGCCTCCGACGTGCTGTTCGTGCGCTCGATCGAGTCGTGGAGGCGGGTCGCTCACAGCTGGATCGAACATCCCACCCGCGAGCAGGCGCTGATCCTCGTCTCGGTGCTCGTCGACAGTCGGCCCGTGTGGGGCATTCACAGCGGCACCCCCGTGTCGGACACCTTCCTGCAGGCGAGGGAGCGACCCGAGCTGCTGCACCTGCTCGCCCGCTTCGCCCTCTCCCATCGGCCCCCCACGGGGTTCCTGCGTGGACTCGTCGTGGAGCACGACGGCGAGCACCGTGGCCGGCTCGATCTCAAGAACGGCGGCCTGCTGCCCGTCGTCGATCTGGCCCGATGGGCCGGGATGGCGGCGGGAGTGACGAGCGCCTCGACACTCGAGCGCCTGCGCGCCGCCGCCGACGAGGGCACCCTCCCGGCGGCCCAGGTGCGCACGCTCGAGGACGCATTCGAGCTGTTCACCGAGCTGCGCATGGACCATCAGGTCGAGCAGATGCGTGCGGGGCTGCAACCGAACGACTATCTGAACCCCGACGACCTCAGCCCCCTGACCCGCACATATCTGAAGGAGGCGTTCCGGGCGGTGGCCTCGGTGCAGAAGCGGATCGCCGCCGAGCTGAGCCTCGGGGTGCGATGAGGGTGCCCCGCCGGGCGCGCGGTGCCGGCGCCGCCGCATACAAGCATGCACGGCCGCCACGCGGGCGCACGCCATGGCGCGACGCCGGCTACTGCGCGGTTGACCTCGAGCTGAGCGGCCTCGACGCCAGGCGCGACGAGATCATCTCGTTCGGCGCGATCCCGATCGAGGAGGGACGGGCCCAGCTGAGCGCCGCCGTCGAAGGACTCGTCCGTCCCGAGCGGTCGATGAGTGAGTCCTCGATCCGCATTCACGGCCTGCGTGCCCGTGATCTCGCCGGGGCACCCCCACTCGACGTCGCCATCGACCCCCTCCTCGCCGTGATGGCCGGGAGGATCCCCGTCGTCCACGTGGCGGCGGTCGAGCGCAGCTTCCTGACGCCGGCCCTTCGCCGCCAGGGACTGCGCCTGCGCAGGGGGATGATCGACACCAGCGTGCTCGGCCTCGTGTGGCTGCACGAGCGCGACGGGCGGGGCCCCCGTCGCACGACCCTCACCGACCTCGCCGTGGCCCTCGGCCTGCCCGTCCACCATCCCCACGACGCCGTCGGCGACGCGCTGACCACAGCCCAGGTGTTCATCGCCCTCGCCATGCACCTCGACGCACAGGGAGCAGAGACGGTGAGGAGCCTCACCTCCGCCGGTGCACGGCTGGAGTCGCTGCTCTCCCATCCGTCGCGGTAGGGGGCGGGGGCCGGCGGGGAGCGAGGCTGGGAGCGGGTGGCGCGGGACGGGGCGGGGGCCGGACCGGCGTGCGCGCTCAGCGGCCGCGTCGGCGGCGTCTGAACGCCCTGTAGCGGGCGCGACCGGCGCGAGTCATCAGGACGAAGGGATAGATCGGCACCTGCCAGGCCGGGACGCCCCGCCGGCGACGTGGCAGATCGTGGGTGACCGCCTGGAGGTCCGCCCGCGTGCGGGCCGACCACGCTCCCTCCATGCGCCGCTCGAGCTCGTTCGTGTCGATTCGTCCCTTCGCGTAGGCACGGGCCAGCCGGCGGGCGACACTCTCTCGAGCTTCGTCGGAGACGAGGGTGAGGGCGCGCGAGCCGGAGGTGCGGATGT
>DATFZP010000228.1:0-2504 GCA_035314405.1 Solirubrobacteraceae bacterium
TGTTGGTGAGGGTGTTCTGGATCCAGTACGCCGCGCCGTATTCCCGCCAGGCGATCGTGCGAATCTCTTCCCCCGTGTAGAACAGCTCGTAGGTTCGGGAGCCGATCCGGACCGTCTGGCTGGGGTCGCTCAACAGGGGCGGATCGGTCCACGCCGAGCCCTGGACGTCATAGAACTGCCCCAGCAGCCCCTGATCGATCACGACCACATAGCTCGGCCGCAGGCGCCCCCGCTCGTCGCGGATGTCATACCAGCGCAGCGTGTCCGGTTCGGCGCCCGCGTAGGCGTTTCGCACCCGGGGGTACTCCAGGGGGAACGGCAGGTGCGGCGCGGTTTCGCGCGCCTGCGCGAGGGCTTCGCCGGAGGTGGGCGCCAGGGAGAGCCCCGGAGGCCCGCTGTGAGAGTGGGGGGAGGGCCTGGCGCCGTGGACCGCCTGGTCCAGCTTGCTCTTGGAGATGGGGGAGGTCCCGTTCAGGAAGGACTGGGCCGCTTCTTCCATCTGTTCGGGCGTGGCGGTGTCCACCGTCGGGAGCAGGGTCACGTGAAAGGGGACCTGGCGGACGGGCTTGCCCTCGGCTTCGACGAGCAGCTCGAGCAGCGCCAGGACCTGTCCTGTCCCGTGCAGGTCTGTTTCCACCGCTTTTCCGAGGATCCGCTCGAACTCTTCACGGTTTTCGAAGAGCGTCGCCCCGTACTGGGCCTTGACTTCGAGCAGGAAGCGCTGGTCGCGGGCATCGCGGGTCAGCGAGGTGTCTTCGTGGCGGTTGGCCACGAATTCGAGTGCTTCCTTGCCGCACAGCCTCTGGTAGCCGGGTTGGAGGTTGATTTCGAAGTACTGTTCGCCGCCCGGTTCGTTGACGTGGTGGTAACGGCGGTCCACCGTCATGTAGACGCATCCGATTTCGTCCACGGCTCGCCGGAACTTCGGAAAGGTGACCACGAACACGTGGTTCACCGAGATCCCGAACAGGCTCTTGATCGTCTTGAGCATCAGTTCCACCCCGCCGTAGGTGTAGGCGGAGTTGATGCGATTCGTGATCACTTCTCCGTTGGGCGCCGTGAACGTGACCTGCAGCTCGCGGGGGATCGAGAGCATCGAGATCGTCGGCTTGCTGGGATCGATCCGCACGAGCAGCATCTCGTTGGAGTGCGGCAGGACGCTGCCGAAGGGATTGTCCTTCGGAGGCGGTCGCTGATCGTTGCCGACCAGCAGCAGTGTCTCGGGCGCCCCCCTGCTCGTCGGGGCGAGCACCTTCGCCGCCACCTTGACCGGCTTGGTCTCGCCGAGCGCTTCGACCACTTTTCCCACCTCGTTGAGCGCCACGACGTACGTGGCCGCGCCCGTGAGCACGACGATCGAGACCGCCGCGAGCAGCGCCCGCCTGGCCATCCACCAGCGATGACGGGGGGGCTCGGCCGGCATCGACTCCGGAGGCGCCCCACCGGGGGGCGGCAGCGGGGGCGGGGTCGCGACGGTGCTCAAATGCGGGGACGTCCTGGGCGGCAGCTGCGGGTACCTCGGCCCGGCGTCGGCGGCCGGCGGGCGTCTCTACGGGGCCGTGCGTCGAAGCGGTGTGACGGTCCGTCGAGGGGAGCGCACATGTCGAGCTACGTTAGTGGGCCTTCGAGACAGCAGGCGCCGGTCCTCAGGCGGGGGGCGCCTGCTCCGCTGCTCGACGTCCCCACCGGAAGTACCCCGTCGCACCTAGGGCATTCAGAGACAAGAGCCGCCACAGCGCCTTGCTACCCCGCACCTGATCGGCCGGGCGATGGTGGATGTCGTGCTCCGCTGAGGCAACCAGCGCCAGCGAGACGGCGAACAGGACCGTGAGCCAGACCTTCCCGGCAAGGGAGCGATCCCTGAAGCGCTTCTTCGATCGTGGCATGCCGACAGCCTACGGCGGTGGAGCCGATCCGTGGCGATCCGTAGAAATCGGCGGCGGGCGGCGGCTATCGCCCCTCGCGTGCCCGTCCGGGCCTCGTGTGCCCGTCCAGGGGCGCCTCGGGGCGCGCTCGGATCCGTCCTGCCGTGTCGGCCGCTCAGCCGCCGCCCAGTCGGCCGGCCACGCGCAGGCTGACGAACCGCTCGCCCCGAGCCGCAGCGCGAATCGCCGGCGCCAGCTCCACGTCGGCGAGGTCCTTGTAGACGAAACCCAGCGCACCGGCAGCTAGCGCGTGTCTGGCGAACGCAGGGTCGTCCTGCATCGTGAGGCCCACGATCCGGACCTCGAGCCCACCCTCGCGCACGATCGTGATCGCGCCGACGCCGGTGGTCCTGTCACGCATGCCCAAATCGAGCGCGAGGACGTGGGGCCGGCGCAGGCGAACCTCACGCTCGAGGGTCGCGAGGTCGTCGGCTTCACCGACCACGTGCAGGTCCTCCTCGTCGTCCAGCAGTCCCCGCAGGCTGCGGCGCATAGGCGCGTGATCCTCGGCGAGCACCACGAGAATCGGGGACCCGGCAGACCACGCCAGGTGCCCCTCCCCGCTCAGAGACCTCAGAC
>DATFZP010000229.1:0-2565 GCA_035314405.1 Solirubrobacteraceae bacterium
CGTCTTGCCCTCATGGCAGCACGGCTCGAGCGACACGTACAGGGTGGCGCCGTCGAGCTCGGCCATCCCGCACGCCTCGATCGCGTTGACCTCGGCATGGGCCCCTCCGAAGCTCTCGTGCCACCCTTCACCGAGCACCTCGCCGTCGCGGGCGACGACCGCGCCCACGACCGGGTTCGGCTTGACGGCGCCGGAACCCCTGCGGGCGAGCTCGATCGCTCGCTCGAGATGGACCTTGTCGGTGTCTGTGCAGCTGGCCATGGACTCCCAGGATAACCTCGCCCCGGCCCCGCCAGGGCCCGATCCTCGCCCGCGCCCGCTCCTCAGCGGCAGCCCCCGCCCTTCAGCCTGTAGATCGTCACCGTCGGGCCCGGTCGATGGTAGGCGAGCGGGTAGTAGTCGAAGCTCCAGTCGAAGTTGAACGGCACCGGCCCCTGACCCTCGCCATAGGGCGATGCGCGGTAGACGACCGTCCCCCTCCGCGCGAGCGCACCGTAGTAGGCGATCGCCAGGGGCACCGCGGCCGGATCCGCGAATGCGCGATCGGCCTGGGTGGAGCCGCTCACCACCCAGCAGAAGCCGTGGCTCTGGTAGTAGTCGATCAGCGCCGGGCTGAGCGTGCGCTCGTAGTCCTCGATGCCCACCGGCACCGCGGAGACCCTCCGCAGGGAGCCGTCGGGGGAGATCCGCGAGTACAGGGAGGGGTACTTGCACCAGCGGTGACCCGGACACGCCGGCGCTCCGGGGATCCCGGCGACCCAGGCGTTCGGGGCGATCGGCTCGACCACGATCGAGGCTCCCGCAGGAATGTGGCCGAGCATCCACCTCAGAGCGAGGCTGCGGGTGTCGGGGCGGGAGAGCACGAGGCCGGAGTGGATGCTGTAGACCAGGCCCTGGGCGAGCATCGCCGCGACGACCAGGCCCGTGAGAGCCGCCCGTGCGCCGGGGCCTACCGAGACGTCGGAGCCCGCGCCCGCCGCCGCGGAGCCCGCGTCCGCGGCCCGGCGCCCGCTGAGCAGGCGCGCCCCCGCGTCGGCCACCCACAGCGCGAAGAACGCAGCGAGCAGGCACAACAGCGGGAATATCGGCAGCAGCCAGCGCCCGAAGTAGCGCCCCTGGAGCCCCATGAACGCGAGGAACAACAGTGGCGCCGGGACGAGCATCCAGCCGACCGGGCGATCGACCCGCCAGACCGCGATCGCCCCCCCCAGGGCCGCCAGCGTGGGGACCCAGCCCAGGCCCCAGGTCAGGGCCCACAGGTAGTACGGCAGGCCTCCCACCTTGGGGGCGCCGAGCTTGCCCTGGGCTTCGGCCGAGAGGGAGGACTGATGGGCGAGTTCCCCCTGGAAGCTGTGGAAGTCGAGGATCGCGTAGGGGTTCGCGATCAGGAACGCCGCGAGCGCGGCGGTGCCCGCCACCACGAGCCCCACGAGCGCGTCGCGACCGCTCGATCGGCCCCCCTCCAGGTAGCGGGCCGCGACCGCGGCGGCGAACGGGACGATCGCGATGCCGGCTGTGTACTTGGTGGCGCAGGCGAGGCCAAGGCCGATCCCCGCGATCAGGTAGTCGCGCAGGCGGTCTCGCCGCAGCACGCCCGCGCTGCCCAGCAACGAGAGGGTCAGGGGGGCGAGTGTCGGCACGTCGTTGAGGGCCAGATGGGCGTAGAAGACCGGCAGGAACGCCACCGCCTCGATCGCCGCCGCGAGCAGCCCCACGCCGCGGCCGAGCAGACGCGCCCCGGTGGCGTACAGGAGCCACAGGGCGCCCGTGCCGAGCAGGGCGGCGGCGACGCGGGCGAGCGTGTACAGCTCCGCCGGGTGTGCGGCGAACGTGTGCACGACCCCCGACGCCCCGCCGTAGGAGATCGCGAACAGGACGTGCAGGAGGTAGGTGAACGCCGGCGGATTGGCGAAGTAGCGCGGGTTGAGGCTCCCCGTCGCGAACATCTTCACCGCGTGGGTGACGAAGTGATCCGCCTCGTCGGTGTTGTAGGCGAACGGCAGGCCCTGGCCCACCCCCCACAGCCTCAGGCCGAGACCCGCCGCCAGGACGATCGCCAGACCCGCCCAGGCCCACCGGCGAGACCGGTCCCCACCGGCCGTGGACGGCGGCTCAGCAGTTGGCATAGACCGCGTAGTAGCGGCTCGTGAAGATGCGCCTGAAGCCTGCGAGTGGCACCTGGTCACGGGGGTCGTCGCCGATGTCCACGATCGCCTCGACGAACACCGCGCTGCCCAGCGGATAGACCGCTACGCTTCCCCGGCGGATCCGGTTCTCGAGCGTGTGGGAGTGCCTCTCGACGTCGGCCCGAGCCTCGCTGCGGGCGACGATGTTGCGCTGCCCGAACCCGCCCACGATCCAGCGGGCGTCAGGGATCAGCTTGTTGTCGGGCAGCGACAGCAGCGGGCAGCGGTGCAGTTCCACCCTTACCCTCGGGTCCGACAGCGCGGCGGCCAGCCCCGTGTGGAAGTCGTCGTGGTAGGCGAGCGTCGTGCGCAGTCCCGACAGGCTCAGCCGTTCGGCGGTCGTCACCGCCCCCACCAAGACCAGCACCAGCGCGCCGAC
>DATFZP010000230.1:0-6258 GCA_035314405.1 Solirubrobacteraceae bacterium
GAAGCTCGTCCGCCTCAACGCCCTCGCGTGCACGACGAGCGCCTACGACAAGCTCCTCGGGGAGATCCGCACGACGCCGGCACTGCGGACGGCCCTCGTAGGGGCGATCGAGGAGGCCTGCGCCGTGGGGAGAGCCGAGGGCGCCGAGGACGTCGACCCGGCGAGGGCGATCGACGAGCTCGAGCGGGCCCACGAGACGCTCGGCAGCTCGATGCAGAGGGACATCGCCGCCGGGCGTGCGCCCGAGCTCGATGCGATCCCCGGATCGGTCCTCCGAGCTGCCGCCCGCCATGGCCTGCGGTGCCCCACGATCGAGCGGTTGGTCGCGATGATCGCCGCCCGTGCCGACGTCCCGCCACCCCCCGGCGCATCCTGAGGGCAGCACGCCGCCGGCTCGGCTGATGGCCGGCCGTCGGCTGCGCTCGAGCCGAGGGCCCTGCCGGCTCGGGCTGCTGGGGCCTCCGTCCGGCCTACTGCTCGAACGGGTGGGGCGCCCCTCCCGGCGGGCTGACCGGGATCGCGTGCCGGGCGATCGCGTCGACGGCCTGTTCCTCGGCCTCGGTGAGCTCCTCGTCGTGGTCCCCGTCGCAGAGCACCCGGAAGTTGCCGCTCACCCCCCCGTCCACCTGGATCACGATCCCCGGAAGGATCTCCTCCCCGTCCTCGAGGCCCATCCGCTCCAGGTCGAAGTGGGCGAGGCCGATCCCGTACGCGGTGTGGGTCGGGTTCTCGCGGTCGTGGGCGGCCACGCCCTGGGCGAAGCGCTCGAGGTTCTTGGCGATGAGGTTCGTGTCGGCCATCGCTTCGCAGGGAGGGTAGCGCGACCCTTGTAGATTGGGACGATGGGCTCTCCTGAATCGGTCGTCCTCAACGGATCCGGTCGCGACCCCACCCACGTCTCACATGGTCACAACGGGCGCGAGGTGATCCGGACGATCGCACTGAGGAAGGTCTACGCAGGGGCCGACTTCGCGGCCGTGGACGGGATCGACCTGAGCGTTCTCGGGGGTGAGATATTCGGTCTCCTCGGCCCGAACGGGGCCGGCAAGACGACCACCGCCGGGATGCTGACGACGCGGGTCATCCCCACGGCCGGCTCGGCCTACGTGGGGGCGATCGACGTCGTCGCCCACCCTGCCCTGGCCAAGCAGCTGATCGGGATCGTCTCTCAGCAGAACACCCTCGATCGTCAGCTGAACGTGTGGGAGAACCTCTACTTCCATGGGCGCCTGTTCGGCATCTCCGCGGCCGAATCCCGTCGCGCCGCCGACGAGCTCCTGGAGAAGCTGCACCTCTCGAAATGGGCGAAGGCGTCCGTGTACGCGCTGTCGGGGGGGATGGCCCAGAGGTTGATGATGGCCCGAGCGATCCTCCACCGACCCGCGGTCCTGTTCCTCGACGAGCCGACCGCGGGGCTCGATCCGCAGAGTCGCCTCGCCCTGTGGGAGATCCTCGGGGAGCTGAACCGGGACGGTCAGACGATCCTGCTCACGACCCACTACATGGAGGAGGCGGACGAGCTCTGCGACCGGGTGGCGATCATGGACCACGGCAAGATCCTCGCCCTCGACAGCCCCGCGGCGCTGAAGCGCTCGGTGGGAGCCGACACGATCGTCACGGTCAAGGCCGCGGGCGACGTGGAGGCACTGGCGCGGAGCCTCGCCGCCGAGATCGGGGAGGTGACCGCCACGAGGGTGATCGATGGGGGGATCGAGGTTCACGTCAAAGAGGCCGACCGGCTCCTGCCGAGGGTCGTGGCTGCGGCCGAGGACGCCGGCTTCGAGCTCGGCGACCTGTCGGTGTCGGAGCCGAGCCTGGAGACTGTCTTCATAAGCCTCACCGGGAAGGAGCTGCGCGACTGATGGCCACCACCGCCGCGGCTCCCCCGGACGCACGCGCGCCGATCGCGATCGAGCCGGCGCGTTCCACCTTCTCCGCCAGCCGCTCGGCGCTGCACGCCCTGATCCTCCGCGACCTCGTCGTGCTGTGGAAGCACCGTCGCGAGTTCGTGATCCGGGTGCTCGTGCAGCCCTTCCTGCTCGTGTTCGTCTTCCTGTACGTGTTCCCCACGATCGGCCAGGGCGTGGGAGGAGGCGCGGGCAGGGTCTCCGAGTCGGCCTTCGCGACGGTTCTGGTCGCGGGGGTCGTGGGCATCTCGATCATGTTCCAGGGAATCCAGGCGGTCGCGATGGTGATGGCGCAGGAGTTCGGATACACCAGGGAGATCGAAGACCGGGTGCAGGCGCCATGTCCGATCTGGCTGGTCGCCGTGGCCAAGGTGCTCTCCGGAGCCGTCCAGGGGCTGATCGCGGCGCTGATCGTGTTCCCGATAGCCGCCGTCGTCCACGCCAAGCACGTGGAAGCGCACCTGTCGATCCACTGGCCGGTCGTCCTCACCCTGATCCCGCTGGCGTGCCTGACGATGAGCTCGCTCGGGCTCGTCCTGGGGACGGGGTTCGAAGCGCGCAACCTCGGACTGATGTTCGGCTTCGTCGTCCTGCCCCTCACCTTCCTCGGGGGGACCTACTACCAGTGGACGAAGCTCGCCCCGGTCCAGGTCGACGGCTTTCACTGGCTGCAGACGCTCGTGCTCGTGAACCCCCTGATCTACGTCACAGAGGGCATGCGCGCGGGCCTCACCCACGCCTCGCACATGCACCTGTATGTGATCTATCCGGTCCTCATCAGCTTCTGCGTGGGCTTTCTCTGGATCGGGCTGCGTCAGTTCAAGGGAAAAGTGCTCTCCTAGGAGGGTGATTCCGCCGCTGGGCCGGCTGCTTGAGAGACTCTCGACCACGGCGGCACCGGTGAGAATCAGGATGGCTGAGCCGGCCGACGCACACTTGCTACCCCGTGACTCGAAGCTCAGCCCGAGATCGTTGCTCGTAGGTCGGACACTTCTGCTGCGAGCTGCTCTCGCGCATCGCGCTCATCTTTGATCGCCCTGTCCACGTCGTCGCTGGTCGGGGCGACCGCGAAGGCCCGGCGCCCGACGACGATCGTGCCGATCAGCGCGAACAGCGCGACCACGACAACCACGGGCCACGATGAGCTTTCGCCCCCGGGGGTGCTTTTCACGATGTCCCCTCCAAAGATGCCGACGAACAGGACGGCGAGCCACATCGAGCTGATCGCCACGCCGCCCCACAGCTCCCTCGCGTGCAACCACGATCCAGACGGCCGCGACACGCTCATAGGACGACTCGAAGCCACGGACGGTGTCGACATCGCCGCTCCTTTCCACGGGGGAAGACCACGTTCGCAAGCCCCGTGCCGCGCAGCATCCGGGGAAACCCGCGTTCGTAGCACGAATCCGACGAACGGAGCCTCCCGCACGTGGCCCCGGGTCGGCGTGGCGATCGTGCTGCGCAAGGCTCTGGCATGCGCGCTCGCGACACGGCGACGACGGTCGAGCGTTCAGCCGTGGTCTCGCCCACCTACGCCTGCTCGATTATCTCCACCCTGTACCCGTCGGGGTCTTTGACGAAGCACAGCCGCGAGCCTCCCTCGTGCACCGAGTACGGGGGCTTCTCCGGCTCTATCCCCTGCTCGGCCAGACGGGCGAGGGTTCCGTCGAGATCTGCCGAGGTGATCGCGATGTGCCCGTAGCCGCTGCCGATCTCGTAGGAGTCCACGCCGAAGTTGTACGTCAGCTCCAGGCGCGGCATGTCGCCGTCGCCGGGTTGGTTCATGAACACGTTGACGGCCTCGTCTTTGATCGGCAGCCGGCCGATCTCCTCGAAGCCGAGGGCGTTGTAGAAGGCGACCGAGCGGTCGACGTCGGTGATTCTGTAACACGTGTGGATGAGGGCCATGTCGGGAGTCTAGCCCGCCCGGACGGGCGACCCGCGCCGCTGGCTCGATCTGCCTAGGGTGCGGGTTTATACGTGGTCGAACGGGCTCGGCTGCTCGAACGCCCGCGCTCGCCCCGAGGGCCCGCGGCCGTGGCATCGCTCGAGCAGGCCGCGATCGCGGGACCGACGATGCGGGCGCTCACCCGGCCGCGCTCGGGCCTTCCGCGGCGTTCCGGGCTTCCTCGGCGCCTTCCCGTTCCAGGGCTTCTCGTTCGCGTCTTTCCTGGGTGGCTTCGCTGCGGCGCTGGTCCTCCTGCTGGCGTTCGGACGGGGAGGTCCGTTCGCCCGTGGCCCCTTCGCCACTGACCGCCTCCCGTTCGCTGCGGGCCTGTTCCCGTTCGCTGCGCGCGCGTTCCCGTTCGCCCTGGGCGCGTTCGCGCCGGGGCCCCCCGGCAAGAGGTTCGCGCCCTGGCCTCTCCGTCCCGGTTTGGCGCCCGGCGGCGGTCTGCCGGCGATCGAGCAGGCGCCTTCCTCCCCCGGCGGGGGAGCGTCGGGCCGCGAGCCTCCCCGTCAGTCTTCCCACCCTCCGCCCGCGTGCGGCAAGGAGCCTGCTCCTCCACCTCCGCGCACGCACCGCACCGGCGTGTTCGACCTCTTCCAGACGTCTCTCCAGCGCGAGCAGCCGCCCGGAAGCCCTCGCGGGCGCCAGTCTGCCGATCTGCACTGAATGCGGGACCACCTCGGTTGGTGGCTCCCCGGCGAGCGCCGCCGCGGCGATCGCCCCGCCGGCGAGGAGCGCCGTGGCGGCGATGAGCCAGAGCCCTAGGCGCCTGCTCAGATCGTCCCGGGGCGCCATCGGGGAGACCTCACGGGGGTCATGGACGGAGTCTAGATCCACGACCGGGCCCCACGGGATCCACTCCCGGGGCTGGATCCATACGCAGGCCTTACATCTAGACTGGCGGCGTGCGAACCTTGATCGTCGGCCACGGAGGCCGGGAGAGCGCCCTCGCCAAGCGCATGGCCGAGGACAGCGAGTTGCACGCGTTCATGGGTCACGAGAACCCCTCGATCGTCCGCTGTGCCGAGCAATCCGGGGGCGGCCACGGCCTCGGCGACGTGTGCGATCCGCTCGCCGTCGCCGCCTTCGCCAGGGCCCGCCAGATCGATCTGGCGATGGTCAGCAGCGATGAGCCGCTGGCAGCGGGCGTCGTCGACGCGCTGCTGGCCCAGGGCACGAGGGCGGTCGGCCCGACGAGCGCGGGGGCGGAGATCGAGTGGAACAAGGCGTTCGCCCGCTCGTTACTCGCCGACGTGGCTCCCGATGCCTCGCCACGGCTGAGGGTGGCCCGGGACGCTGCCGGGGTGCGCGAGGCGATCGCCTCGTTCGGCTCAACCCCCGTGGCCGTGAAGCCCTCCGGCCTGACCGGCGGCAAGGGGGTGAAGGTGATGGGGCCCCACCTCGCCGACCACGAGGAGGCGCAGCATTACGCCCTCAGCCTGCTCGAGCGGGGCAGCGAGGGGGAGTCGGTGCTGATCGAGGAGAGGGTCGTCGGCGCGGAGTTCACGATCCAGGCGATCAGCGACGGCCGAACGGTCGTCTTTCCCCCCTCCACGTATGACTACCCGTATCGCTACGACGGCGACCAGGGTCCTGGGACCGGGGGGATGGGCTCGCTGTCGGTGCCCGGGGAGCTCCTTCCCTTCATGACCCCCTCGCACTACCGGCGGGCGTGCACGATCATCGAGCTCGTGATCGAGCGGCTGGCCGAGGAAGGTCGGCACTTCACCGGGGTCATGAACGGCGGCTTCTTCGCGACCGCCGACGGGGTCAAGGTGATCGAGTTCAACGCCCGCTTCGGCGATCCCGAGTGCATGAACATCATGAGCCTGCTCGACGGCAGCTGGATCACTGCGATGGAGTGCATCTGCGCGGGCACGCTCACCGCCGAGGACGTGCCGCTGCGGCGAGAGGCCTCGCTCGTCCTGTACCTCGTCTCGCCCGACTACGCGCTGCGGCCCGGCCCTGCGTATGAGTTCGCCCTGGACACGGAGCGGATCGAAGCGGACGGGTGCGAGGTGTTCTTCTCATCCGCCGTCCAGAGCGCCGTCGACACCTACCTCACGGTCGGGACCTCCCGGGCCGTCGCCCTCGCGGCCACGGCCCCGACGCTGGAGCGGGCAAGGGCGAGGGTCCTCGCCTGTGCCGAGACGGTGCCCGTGCTCGAGTGGCGCCGGGACGTGGGCGATGGGGACTACCTCGCCGGTCTCTCGAGGCTCGTCGCCGGCGGTTCGCAGGCCTCCCCGACGCCGGTTCTCCCCAACGCCACCTGACGGGGGCCCGGCGCGGGAGCGACGGCCACGCTGCCCGTCGGTTTCGTGCAAGGATGGCCCGATGCTCGTCGAGCGCGCCACCCACCCCCAGTTCATCTCCAACACCTACCTCGTGGCGGACGGCGTCGGC
>DATFZP010000231.1:0-2591 GCA_035314405.1 Solirubrobacteraceae bacterium
GGCCGCGGTGGGCCTTGCGGCGCTCGCTGGGGCCCTCCTCGCCGGCGCCTCCATGCCGGTGATCGACTGCGTGCTCGTCCTCACCTGTGCCGCCGCAGCCGTCGGCTGGCGCTTCGGCGAAGCGCGCCGGGTGGCGCTCGAGCACGAGATCGAAGGTCGCACGACCGAGCTGAAACGAGCCCTGTCGGAGCTCGAGATCGCACAGGCCGAGACGGTCCGGCGCCTGTCGATGGCCGTCGAGTTCCGCGACGAGGACACGGGCGCGCACATCGAGCGGATCGGGCGCTTCTCCACCCTCTTGGCCGAGCACATCGGCATGGACCCGGACTTCTGCGAGCGGCTGGGGCATGCCGCTCCCCTCCACGACGTGGGGAAGGTCGCGATTCCCGATGCGATCCTGCTGAAGCCGGGGCCGTTGACCCCCGAGGAGCGCGCGATCGTGGAGACCCACGCCGAGGAGGGTCACCGGCTGGTCCGCGGCTCGTCCTCCTCGATCCTCGACATGGCCGCCACGATCGCGCTGAGCCACCAGGAGAAGTGGGACGGGACCGGCTACCCGAGGGGGCTCCGGGGTGAGGCGATCCCGATCGAGGGTCGCATCGTCGCCGTCGCCGACGTCTTCGACGCGCTCACCAGCGACCGTGTCTATCGCAAGGCCTTCTCCGTCGATGAGGCCGTACAGATGATGCGCGACCAGCGCGGACGCCACTTCGACCCGGTGCTGCTCGACGCGTTCATGGAGGTCCTCGGCGAGACCGGCCCAGATGCCCGCGAGCAGATCGCATCGGACCCCGCAGCGCTCGTGGAGAGCACGCTCGAGACTTTCGCCGGCGCCCTCGAACGAGGCGATGCGGAGGTCGCCGAGGCCGCGATCGCGCTGGCGATCGAGGACGGCATCGAGCCGACCACCCTTCACGCCGAGGTGATCGGGCCGGCTCTGCGGCGGATCAGGATCCTGTCGAGCAGCGGGGAGATCGACTGCGAACGCGAGCTCCTCGCCGGCACCATCACCCGCAGGGTGCTCGCGACCCTCTATCGCTACATGACCGTGGACGCCGAGCCGACGCGGGAGCGGGTGCTGCTCGCGGGGCTCGAGGGGGACGAACACACGCTCGGCCTGCAGATGGTCCACGATCAGCTCGCCGCCGCAGGGTTCCAGACGACCTTCGACACCGACCTCTGTGCCGAGCGGCTCCTGGCCCTGATCAAAAGCCAAAACCCGGATCTCGTAGTCGTCGGTGCGACGATGCCGGCCAAAGCGGCGGCGTTTGACGCTGCCCTGCTCGAGCTGCAAATGAGCAGGCCGGGCCTGCCGATCGTGCTGTCGGGGCCCGCCGTCGGAGGCAGCCTTCCGAGTCACAGGCGCGGCATGAGGGTGCTCGAGCGAATCGACGAGACGGTGGAAGCGGTCGAGGACGTGCTCGCCACCTCCGCCGCGACGGCCTCCGCCTCGACGGCCTCCGCCTCGGCCGCCTCCGTATAGATTCCCCTGGATGAGCACCCGTGCGATCGTCACCGGCGGCGCCGGGTTCATCGGGTCGCACGTGGTCGATGCCCTGCTGGAGAACGGCTATGAGGTGACGGTGATCGATGACCTGTCGGCCGGCGACCCCCGCCGTGTAGCGCCGGCGGCGAAGCTCGAGCAGCTCGACATCGTCGAGTTCCCCGCCCTCGAGGCCGTCGTGGAGGAGGTGCAGCCCCGGGCGATATTCCACCTCGCCGCTCAGGCGAGTGTGGTCGCCTCGGTGGAGGACCCCGGGCGTGACTGCGAGGTGAACGTCAGGGGCACCCTCAACGTCGTCGAGGCGGCAGGCCGGTGCGGCGCCTCGGTCGTGTTCACCTCCACCGGCGGGGCCCTGTACGGCGACGACGCGCCGATGCCGACGGGGGAGGAGCGCATCCCCGCCCCGCTGTCGCCCTACGGCGCCTCCAAGTGGGCTGCTGAGGCCTACGTGAACACGTGGTCCCTGTCCTCGGGGATTCCCCACGCCGTGTGCAGGCTGGGTAACGTGTACGGCCCCCGCCAGAGCCCCCACGGCGAGGCGGGGGTGGTCGCGATCTTCACCCACCACCTCTACACCGGCCGCCGACCCCGGCTCTACGGGGACGGCACTCCCACCCGGGATTACGTGTATGTGGGGGATGTCGTCAACGCGCTCCTGTCCGCCTCCGGGAGGTCGGGGACGTACAACATCGCCACGGGAGTCGAGACCGATGTGGCGACGATGTGGGGCGAGCTGAGCAAGGCGGCGGGGGTGCACCTCGAGCCCGAGCTCGCCCCTCTGCGACCGGGTGAGCTGCAGCACAGCTGTCTCGACGTCACGCGTGCCGAACGGGAGCTCGGATGGCGGGCGGAGGTCCCGATCGACGAGGGGCTGCGGCTGACCTACGGGGCGCTGGTCTCCGAATTCGAGCAGGATTAGGAGCTGGGTCCGGAGCCCACCGGGGATCGCTGCCGGCAGGATCCTGTGCGCCGCTGCGGCTGCCGGCGGACACCCTCTACGAGCCGGTAGCATCGAACGGCGCGGCCACAGGGCCGCCACGGCGAGATAGCTCAGTTGGTAGAGCACACGACTGAAAATCGTGGTGTC
>DATFZP010000232.1:0-8309 GCA_035314405.1 Solirubrobacteraceae bacterium
CAGGAGCTCGAGGTGCTCCCCGTGGTGGAGGCCGCGAGCCGCGGCGATCTCGTGATGATCCTCCTGCCCGACGAGCTTCACCGGGCCGTGTGGGAGTCGGAGATCAGGGACGGGATCGCCGAGGGCGACATGCTCCTGTTCGGACACGGCTTCTCGATCCACTACGGCGAGATCGAGCCTCCGGCGGGGGTGGACGTGGCGATGGTCGCTCCGAAGGGGCCCGGCCACCTCGTCCGCCGCCAGTACCTCGAAGGCAGCGGCGTGCCCGGACTGATCGCGGTCGCCCAGGACGCGACCGGCAACGCCCGCGCGCTCGCCCTCGCCTACGCCAAGGGCATCGGCTGCACGCGGGGAGGGGTCATCGAGACGACCTTCAAGGACGAGACCGAGACGGATCTCTTCGGCGAGCAGGCCGTCCTCTGCGGGGGCGCCTCGGAGCTGGTCCAGGCGGGCTTCGAGACGCTCGTGGAAGCGGGGTACGACCCCGAGATGGCCTATTTCGAGTGCCTCCACGAGCTCAAGCTGATCGTCGATCTGATGCACGAGAAGGGTCTGGCGGGCATGCGCTACTCGATCTCCAACACGGCCGAGTACGGGGACTACACGCGAGGCAAGCGCGTGATCACGGAGGAGACCCGGGCGAGCATGCGCAAGATCCTCTCCGAGATCCAGTCGGGCGACTTCGCCCGCGAGTGGATCGCCGAGAACCGCGCCGGCCAGGAGAACTTCCTGCGCATGCGGGCCGAGCAGGCCGACACGCAGGTCGAGCACGTCGGCCAGGAGCTCCGCTCGCACATGGACTGGATCAAGCCCGCCTTCTGAGGGTCACCGGGGTGCTCGCCTACCTGTTCTGGCACCGCCCCCGGCCGGAGGCTCCCGTCGAGGCCTACGAGCACGCCCAGATCGCCTTCCACCGCTCGCTCGCCCATCGCCCGCCGGTCGGCATGTTCGGCTCGGCGCTGTTCAGGGCCGACGAGCTGCCCTGGCTGCCGGGCGAGGACGGTGTCGCGGGCTATGAGGACTGGTACCTGCTCGAGGACCATGCTGCGCTCGGTGTCCTCGGCGAGGCGGCGGTCGGTCGCGGCCACCGCACGGCGCACGACGAGGCGGCCCGCCGCTTCGGCCGCGGCGCCGGAGGCCTCTACGGCCTGCTCGAGGGCGACGCGAGCGCGGAGCTGCTCGGCGGGGCGCCGCTGGCGGTGTGGGTCGGGCGGGAGGCCGGCGCCAGGTCGCCCGCCGAGGGCGAGCTCCTCGGCGACGGGATGGATCCCCGCCACGCGAGCCTGTGGCGGCGCCAGCTCGTCCTCGGCCCGGCGCCCGAGTTCTGTCTGGTCGCCCCCGAGGCGCCGTCCGGCGTCGCCCCCTCGCGGCTGGCGCCCGGATGGACGGCCACCACTCTGCAGCGCCGCGTCCTCTGGAGCGGCTGACCCGAGCGTCGGCGGCGAGCAACTGTTAGGCTCGCCGACGGGGGAAATGTTGGGGGCTCGGACGCTAACTTTCGCCGTCGGGCTCGCGGCGCTCCTCGCGCCGTCTGCGGCTGACGCGAGCATCACGATCGGCAGCCCGCTGGCGAGCGGCGGGACAGGCGTCACCTGCGGGTCGTCCTGCACCCAGGTGACCATCGGCTCGCCCAGCAGTGGGCCTCCGATCGAATCGCCGATCAGCGGCACGATCGTCCGCTGGCGGCTGTCCACCGTGTTCCCGGGCACCGAAGCGCAGACCGTGGCCCTGCGGGTCCTCGTGCCAAACGGCGTGGCCATGACGGGAGCGGGCAAGAGCGCGCCTGGGGCGATCGAAGCGGAAACGAAGGTGTGGGAATTTGCCACGGATTTGCCAATCGCCGCCGGGGACGTGCTCGGACTCGACGTCGGCCCGCATGAAATCGAGGATGAAGGGCTCCGGACTGGAGCATCGTCGGGAGTCTTCGCCCCGGCGCTGGGCGAAGGCGGGGCGCCGACCCCCCCAAGCTCTGGTTTCATGGCCGGACGCGAGGTGGAGCTCAACGCCGACGTAGCCGAACTGCCGACCTCGACGGCGGCGGTCCCGGTGTGCAGCAGCGGGACGGCCGCCGCGACCGTGACCCCCGACGTCGACTTCGCGGTCCAGCCGAAGGCCGTCCGCTACCGCATCGACGGCGACGCGACTCAGTCGCTCGCGACGAGCGGGAACCCGGGCACCGCCGCGATCCCCCTGCCCGCCGGGGCGCACACGCTCGAATACTGGGGCGAAGACAACTTCGGGGGCCAGGAGGCGACACACCACACGGCGACCTTCGACACGACTCCCCCGACGGTGAGCGTCGTCAGCGACCAGGGCAAGAGCGCCTACGCTCTCGGCGAGCCCGCGTCGATCACGGTGCAGGCGTCGGACGCAGGGAGCGGTCTGGCCGTCGATCCCTCGGGCGCCCACATCCCGATCTCGACCGCCGTCGCCGGGAGCTTCGTGACGACCGAGACCGCCACCGACAGGTGCGGCAACTCGACCGGCGCCAGCTTCGCCTACACCGTCGCAGCCTCGTCACCGGTCGGCGGCGGCCCGCCGGCCGCTGCCCCCGTGCTCTCCGCGCTGTCGCTCTCGCCCTCCAGGTTCCTGGCCGCCCGGAGCGGGCCGAGCGCCGTCGAAGCGAGCGCGAGGCGAGGGACCGTCATCTCCTACCACGACAGCCAGGCCGCAGTCACGGCCTTCACCGTCCTCGCCCGCAGGCCGGGCGTCCGGCACGGCACACGATGCCTGCCGCCGCGTCGATCCACCGCCGCCGGGTCCCACAGCGGCCGGCACTGCACGCGCCTGGTCTCCCAGGGGGGCTTCTCTCACCCCGACCGCCCCGGGCCCAACCGGCTCAGGTTTACCGGCCGCCTGCGCGGCAGGACGATGCCCGCCGGAGCTTATGAGCTCGAGGCGGTCGCCCGCGACGGCGCCGGTCTCAGCAGCCGTCCCGTGACCGAGGCCTTTCGGATTGCCGGATCGCCGTCGGGCCGCGCGGCCGCCGGCATCCTGCTCGTCGCCGGCGTGAGCTCGGCGTTCGGCCCGCTCCCCGCGCCATAGGACACGGCCACCCCCGGCGTTCGCTACACTCGGCCGGTCGTCGCGACTGGCGCTCGGGTGGAGTCCACCACCGGGGAGCGACGATCGTGACCGCCGCGCGCCTGGGCACCCTTCGATGATCGACACCCTCGAAGCTCGAACGAGCGAGGAGCCCGGATGACGACCACAGCGCAGACGCCACTGCTGATCCCCGAGGAGCGCAAGCCGCTCGATGGACGCTTCGGATGCGGCCCGTCGAAGGTCCGTCCCGAGGCCCTCGCGCGACTCGCCGAGGAGGGGGGTGCGCTGATGGGCACCTCCCACCGCCAGAAGCCGGTGAAGGGCCTCGTGGGTGAGGTGCGCGAGGGGCTTCGCTCCCTGTTCGCCGCTCCCGAGGGCTACGTGGTGGCGCTCGGCAACGGCGGCGCCACCGCATTCTGGGATGCGGCCGCGTTCGGCCTCGTGGAGCGCCGCTCGGCCCACCTGACCTACGGCGAGTTCTCCCAGAAGTTCGCTGCAGTCACCACAGGGGCGCCGTTCCTGGAGGACCCCGTCGTCTTCTCCTCCCCCCCCGGCGACGCGCCCGATCCGGCCGTGCTCGACTCGAGCGTCGCCGAGGACGGGGCGGACGTCCTCGCATGGGCGCACAACGAGACCTCAACGGGGGTGATGGTCCCGGTCCTGCGTCCGGCCGGCTCCGGGGATGCGCTGGTCGTGATCGACGCCACCTCCGGCGCCGGCGGCCTGCCGGTGGACATCGCCCAGGTGGACGCCTACTACTTCGCCCCGCAGAAGTGCTTCGCGGCGGACGGCGGCCTGTGGGTCGCCCTGCTGAGCCCCGCGGCCCAGGAGCGCATCGCCCGGATCGACGGCTCGGGCCGGTGGATCCCCGAGTTCCTCTCGCTGTCCACGGCTCTGGAGAACTCCGTCAAGGATCAGACGTACAACACGCCGGCCGTCGCCACGCTGTTCCTGCTCGCCGACCAGATCCGCTGGATGCTCGAGCACGGCGGGCTGGACTGGTGCGTGCAGCGCACACAGGCATCCTCCGAGTGCCTCTACGCCTGGGCCGAGAGGACCCCGTACACGACCCCGTTCGTCGCCGAGGAGGCCAAGCGCTCGCTGGTGGTGGGGACGATCGACTTCGACGACGCCGTCGACGCCGCCGCCGTCGCCGCCACGCTGCGAGCGAACGGGATCGTCGATGTGGAGCCGTACCGCAAGCTCGGCCGCAACCAGCTGCGGGTCGGGATGTTCCCCGCCGTCGAGACGGCCGACGTGGAGGCCCTCACGGCATGCGTGGAGTGGGTCGTCGAGAGGCTCGAGCGATGAGCGCCCCCGCGGCGACGGCCGCGCCCGAGCGCCCGAGGGTGCTCGTCAAGGAGAAGATCGGCGACTCGGGCATCGCCCTGCTGCGAGAGCACTTCGACGTCGATCTCGGGGTCGACTGGTCCGATCAGGAGCTGGCCGAGCGGATCGGCTCCTACGACGGCATCGTGATCCGCTCGGCGACGAAGCTGACCGCCGAGCTGATCGAGGAGGCGGATCGTCTGAGCGTGATCGGCCGCGCCGGCGTGGGCGTGGACAACGTCGACGTCGAGGCGGCCACCAAACGGGGGATCGTGGTCGCCAACGCCCCCGAATCGAACGTGGTCACGGCGGCGGAGCACACGATGGCGCTGCTCCTCGCCCTCGCCAGGAACATCCCCCAGGCCTACGTGTCCCTGATCGGCGGCAGGTGGGAGCGCTCGAAGTTCTCCGGGGTGGAGCTGTACGAGAAGACGCTCGGGATCCTCGGCTTCGGGCGCATCGGCCAGCTCGTGGCGCAGCGCGCGAGGGGCTTCGGGATGCGCGTGATCGCGTTCGACCCCTACGTAAGCGCGGAGCGCTACCGCGAGCTCGGGGTGGAGAAGGCCGACAGCCCTGAGGACCTCTACGAGCAGTCCGACTTCATAACCGTGCACCTCCCGAAGACGCCCGAGACCGAAGGCTGGCTCGGCGCGGAGGCCTTCGCGAGGATGCGGGACGGCGTGCGCGTGCTGAACGTGGCCCGCGGCGGGCTGATCGACGAAGAGGCGCTGCGCGCGGCGCTGGACTCCGGCAAGGTGGCGGGCGCCGCGCTCGACGTGTTCCCCTCCGAGCCGATGACCGAACACCCCCTGTTCGGCTACCCCAACGTCGTGGTGACGCCCCACCTCGGGGCCTCGACCGCCGAGGCGACCGACCGCGCGGGGTACCAGAGCGCCGAGCAGGTGGTGGCCGCGCTGACCGGAGGGGTGGTCTCGACGGCGGTCAACATCCCCGCGATCGGCGCAGAGGACATGGAGGTGCTGGGGCCGTTCCTGCCGCTCGCCAGGAAGCTCGGTCGCCTGGCGATGGAGCTCGCGGAGGGCAGCTCGGTCGAGCGCATCGAGGCCGCGTTCCTCGGCCGGATCGCCGACTTCGACACCCGCCTGCTCGGCCTGGCGGTCATCGTCGGCGCCCTGCAGGGCCGCACCGAGGAGCAGGTCAACCTCGTCAACGCACCGACGATGGCCCACCAGCGGGGGATCGTGTTCGAGGCCAAGGCCGTCTCCGAGGCGGAGGACTTCAACGAGCTGATCCGCGTGACCGTCGTCGCCGGAGGGGAGCGGGTGGCGGTCGCGGGCACGGGCATCGGCCCCAGCCGTGTGCCCCACCTGGTGGAGGTGCAGGGGCGGCGGCTGACGATCGAGCTCGCACGCCACGTGACTGTGTTCCGCTACGAGGACCTCCCCGGGATGATCGGCCGGGTCGGCACGATCTTCGGGTCGCACGGCATCAACATCTCCTCCGCGACCGTCGGCCACGCGCCGGACGGGGAGGCGACGGGCTCCTCCGCCGAGGGCCACGGCCTCGCCGCGATGGTGGTCACCACGGACGGGGCGGTCCCCGGCGAGGTGCTGCGGGAGATCGTCGGCTCGGAGGGCTTCGTCGGCGGCTGGTCGGTGGAGCTGACCTGATCGGCTAGGCTGCCGCGATGCGCGCGGTGGTCATCACCAAGCACGGCGGACCGGAGGTGCTGAAGGTCCAGGAGCGCCCCGACCCTCGGCTCGGGCCCGGCGAGGTACGCATCTCGGTGGCCGCCGCAGGGATCAACTTCGCCGACGTGATGGCACGCCTGGGCCTGTACCCAGACGCGCCGAAGACCCCCTGCGTCGTCGGCTACGAGGTCGCAGGGACGATCCTCGAGCTCGGCGACGGCGTCGAGGGGCTGAGCCCCGGCGAGCGCGTCTTCGCCGGCACCCAGTTCGGTGGCTACGCCTCCCAGGTGGTCGCCGCGGCGGGCGACGTCGTCCGGCTGCCCGACGATCTGAGCTTCGAGCAGGGTGCGGCGATTCCCGTCAACTACGGAACGGCGTGGGCGGGGCTGATCGGCTTCGGCAGCCTGAGGGAGGGGGAGAGGGTGCTGATCCACTCCGCCGGCGGGGGAGTCGGGATCGCCGCCACCCAGATCGCCAAGCGCAGCGCCGCCGAGGTGTACGGCACCGCCTCTCCCGGCAAGCACGCCCGCATCGTCGAGCTGGGAGTCGACCACGCGATCGACTACACCAAGCCGGGCTGGGAGCGCGGGCTGCCGCGCTTCGATCTGATCATGGACGCGATCGGCGGCGCGAGCTTCCGCCGCAGCTACTCGATGCTCCGCCCCGGTGGCCGCCTGGTGGCGTTTGGCGCCTCCTCGGTCGTCTCCGGGCAGCGGCGCAACGTCGTCACGGCGCTCCACGCCGCGGCCCGCATGCCCCGCTTCAACATGATCAAGCAGATGTCCGAATCGAAGGCCGTGATCGGGCTGAACATGCTCACCCTGTGGAAGGACCGCGGGACGCTCGAGCCGTGGATCGAGCCGATGCAGGAGATGCTGGCCGACGGCACGGTCAAGCCGGTCGTGGCCGGCGACTTCAGCTTCGAGCAGGCGGGCGCCGCTCAGAACATGATCACCGAGCGGCGCAACGTCGGCAAGGTCGTCCTGGTCCCCTAGTGGAGGGCCCGGCCGCCGCCGGCGCGTGATCCCGGCGAGGGCCCGCCGGCGCCGGGCCCTCTGACGTGATGTAGCATCGGCGCCATGGATGGCCCAGGGTCCGCCGCCGCTCTCCGGCCGCGACGGGGTCGGGTCACGCGCGTGCGCGCCGCGCTCGGGACGCTTGTGGTGCTCGGCTGCCTCTCGACGTGCGTGTCGCCGGCGCTGGCCAAGCGGCCGTCGGACCGGGAACTGGTCAACAAGTACGCCGAAATCGAGGGGAAGTACCTGGGGGAGACACTCCCCGGAGGCCCGGAAGCCTTCATCAAGGTGACCGACTCACCCAAGTACTCCGAGACCGTCCACGAATACGGGAAAACCTTCACGGCCGGTGCGCTCACCAGCGTCCAGTGGGACAGCTCCGGCTCCGAAGCGATTGGCGCGACGATCACGATCTACGGCATCGCCCGCTCGGGCAGCGAAGGTCAGATCGCAGGGGTCGCCGCGCACGAGGTGTTCCATGTGTTCGAGGCGCGGATGTCGCCCGACAAGGCCGTCAGTGAGGGCCACCAGGCATGGCTCCAGGAGGGCGCCGCGGGCTGGGTCGAGTCGGAACTCGCACCCGGTGATCCGATCGCGCGTCGCGCCTGGACGGAATATCTCGAATCCCCGAGGACGGAACTGTTCAAGCGCGACTACGACGGCGTGGGCTTCTTCGGCCACATGGTCTCGTCACACATCGATCCATGGGGCAAGTTCAAGGCCATGTTCGACGAGGCGAGCTCCCCCGCCGCATATGCGGCCGCCGGCGTCGACAAGTCGTTCCTCGACGACGAGGCGTCGGCGTTCTTCCACGAACCCTCGCTCGGCTCGGAGTGGGCTCAGAAAGGGCGAAACGTCCCCTCCAAACTGGGCTTCAAGCCCACACAGGTGAACGTCGGCTCCAAGGCTGTGAAGCCGATCGTCGTCAACCCCTACACGGACGGCGCCTACGTGCTGAGCATCAGCGGCCTGCCGATCGCGACCCCGGTGCTCGAAGTGACGGTGGTGAAGGGGAACGTGCGGGTGCGCTCGACCAGCGGCGGCCACGTCGACGAGGTCGACCCCGGTCAGGTGCTGCTGTGCTCGGACCCGAAAGGCTGCAGCTGCCCCACCCGGCCCAACCACTACCTGGACTTCGAGCGGGGCAACCTCGCGATCACCGGGGGGCCGACCGGAGGGGAGGTCAAGCTCGTCAAGCGCAAGCCGTGCGAAGTGCTCCTGCCGGGAGCCTCGTGTGAAACGCTGCTTCCCGGCTTCATGCCTCTCA
>DATFZP010000233.1:0-2423 GCA_035314405.1 Solirubrobacteraceae bacterium
CGCAGGCCAGGGGATTGGCGAGGTTGGCGAAAGCGCCTGAGTCGAACGCCAGTTTGATGCTCGTGAACGGCCCCTGGGGGTTGTTGGCGAAGGTGGTGGTCAGCTGTCCCGTCGTCGGGTTCGGTGCGACGCTGCCTTCGACGCGGAGGAGCTGCCCGTAGCGTGTGGAGCCCGCCACGAGGTAGATCTTGTACGGGGGTTTGGTGATCGGGCCGGGTGCTTCCTCGCCGAGGAAGACGCTTCCCGTCAGCGACCCGGGAGGCAGTCCCGGCACGTTCACCACGTCGGAGCCGATCGCCGAGCGCGGCGGGCAGGTGACGGTCGTCCTTTCGGTGCCGATGCCGAGCTCTTCGGGAGTGCAGACTTCAAGCCCGGCGGCCGCCGAGGGGTTGATGGTCATACCAGCGGGCAGCGTGACCTGGCTGGCCCTCAGATCGGAGCCTTCGGTTTCCGTGAATGATTTGTTCAGCGGGAAGTTGAGTTCGGCGGCGATCCCGTCCGGTGCATCGGTCTGGGTGCTCGACGGGCTCAGCAAGAACGCGGGTTCGAACTTCAGCGCTCCACATTCTTCTTGCGCGGCGGTGGCGGTGCTCGTGTAGTGGGCGAACGCCGGGGGCCCTTCGTAGGGTTCGACCCGCAGGTGGGCCGTCTGCGGGCCCGGGCACGCGGTGGGGTTGGTCAGGAGGCCGTTGCCGACGTGGCCGTTGAAGATGAGGCGGGAGCGGACCAGAGGGGCTTCGCCTTCGCTCAGCCGTTTGCCGCCTTTGATCTTGAAGTACTCGTGGTAGTCCCCGGATTCGACCCCCGCTTCGGTGGCTTCCGCTTCCTTGTGCCAGCTGACTCCGCCTTCGATGAGGGAGTGGACGTGGCCTTTGGGGGTGTCGATATCGACACCGAACTCGAGCGGAAGGCCTTCGCGCGGGACGAGGTTGTAGACCTGCCCCACAAGCGTGGCGAACGTCGGGCCCGGGGCGACGATGAGCGTGGCTTCCTGTTCGCCCGCCAGAGTGTTCGCGTTGCAGTGGTTCGCTTCCGCCGTGCCGAGATTCGCTTCGAAATCGGCCAGCGAGCACTGCGGCAGCGCCTGCGGGTTCGTGCTGAATCCGACGGGAAGGTCGGTGCGTATCGCCTTTACGCCGTTGCCGGCCGTGCCGAATTCGTTGAACGTGAAGTCGGTGATCCCGAAGTTGGGGTGACCGCCAGCCCGCGTGAACAGTTCCGCCACCGGCGTCAGGGCGTTGCATTCACCCAGTTTGCCCTCGGGCGCGTTGTTCTTGCAGGTGAGCGACGCGAACTGTTCCACCCCGAACGCGGCCTGAGCCGCGGGTGCCGAGGCCCCGGCGATGGCGCAGAAGGCGAGCACCAGGAGCAAGAACCGACTATGGGACCTCATCAGCGACCTCCCTCTGGGAACTCCCCGTCTACCTCGAAAGACCCCTGCGAACGGCGATAGTTGCGGAGCCTTGACGGGGTATTGGACAACTCCCGCCGGTCTCCTCCACGCTCCCCGCCGTACGGCACAGGCCGGGGCCGTGCGCCCCGGCGGTGCCGGAGGCCGCAGGCCGGGCGACCGCTGTGCGGGCATGGGCGGATGTCGATCGGCTGGCCCCCAATCTCGGACGCCGGTCCATACACGCCACGGCGCACTCACGGGAGCCTTCAAGGGCGGTCGTTTGAGGTTGGCCGCGGTGCGTCGGCGTCGAACGAGGTGAGCCATCCCGCGAGCAGAGCATCCACGTCGGAGCAGTTGAGCCATGCCGAGGAGAGCTCCCCAGATCGTCGCCCTCGGAGGGGGCGGCTTCTCGATGGAGAGGGATGGATCGCTGCTCGACGAGTATGCCCTCTCCCTGACAGGCGCCCGCCGGCCGCGGGTGTGCTTCCTGCCGACGGCCTCGGGGGACGCCGACCACTATGTCGTGCGCTTCTACCGGCGCTTCTCCCCCGACTGCGACGCGAGCCACGTCTCGCTGTTCCGTCGCGACCAGGGCACCGGCGGCGTCGAGGACGACCTCGCCACCCACCTGCTGGCACAGGACCTGATCTACGTCGGTGGGGGTAACGTCGTGAGCATGCTCGGGGCGTGGCGGGCATACGGCCTGGATGGGATCCTCCGCAAAGCGTGGCGTCGGGGCATCGTGCTGTGCGGCCCCTCGGCCGGATCGCTGTGCTGGTTCGAGGAGGCGCTGAGCGCGTTCCACGGCGCCCCCCGGCCGGTCCGCGGCCTCGGGTTCCTGCCGTACTCCAACTGCGTCCACTACGACGCCGAGCCGGAGCGCCGTGCGGAGTACCACCGTTTCGTGGCCGACGGCATGCGCTCCGGGTTCGCCGTCGACGACGGGGTCGGGCTGCACTTCTCCGGGACGCTGCTCGAGCGGGTCGTGAGCACCCGGGCCGGCGGACGGGCCTACCGCGTGGAGGTCGAG
>DATFZP010000234.1:0-3560 GCA_035314405.1 Solirubrobacteraceae bacterium
CCGCCGCATCCGAGTCGCGCGACGACATCAAGGAGGCGCTGAAGGGCGCCGACATGGTGTTCGTGACGGCGGGGGAGGGGGGCGGCACGGGCACAGGAGCGGCGCCGGTCATCGCCGAGATCGCCAAGAACGAGATCGGGGCGCTGACCGTCGGCGTCGTCACCCGCCCGTTCGACTTCGAGGGCACCCAGCGGGGCCGTCAGGCGACGGAGGGGATCGAGCGGCTGCGCGAGGTGGTCGACACGCTGATCGTGATCCCCAACGAGAAGCTGCTCGCAGTCGTCGAGCGGCGGACCTCGATGCTGGATGCCTTCCGCGAGGCCGACAACGTCCTGCGCCAGGGCGTGCAGGGCATCACCGACCTGATCACGATCCCCGGCCTGATCAACCTCGACTTCGCCGACGTGCGCACGATCATGCACGACGCGGGCTCGGCCCTGATGGGGATCGGCACGGCCAGCGGCGAGGGCCGCTGCGCCGAAGCGGCCAAGGCGGCGATCTCCTCGCCGCTGCTCGAAGAGTCGGTCGACGGGGCGACCGGGATCCTGCTCAACATCACCGGCGGCCGTGACCTCGGCCTGTTCGAGGTCAACGACGCCGCCGAGATCATCCAGAACGCAGCCGACTCCAACGCCAACATCATCTTCGGAGCGGTGATCGACGAGAGCATGTCCGACGAGGTCAGGGTGACCGTGATCGGCACAGGCTTCGATCACCGCCCGGGTCGCTCCGCCCGGCGCGAGAGCCGGGCGGCGCGCCCCGACAGGGGTCCCCGCATCGGCGATCGCCAGCGCTCGACGCTCGAGATCTCCGACGACGACATCGACGTTCCGCCGTTCCTGCGGTAGCCCAGCGGGCCGATCGCCGGGGCCTCGCCGGCCGGCACAGCGAGATCGCTAGCCTGCGCTCCGTGTCGAGCATCGCACGCCGCACTCCGCTGTACGAGAACCACCTGGCCGCAGGAGCCAGGCTCGTGGACTTCGCCGGGTGGGAGATGCCCGTGTACTACGAGGGCGGCACGACGAGCCCGATCACCCGCGAGCACATGGCCGTGCGGCAGGGGTGCGGGATCTTCGACGTCTCCCACATGGGGGAGATCGAGACGAGCGGGCCGCAGGCCACCGTGCTGCTGCAGCGGCTGCTGTCCAACGACGTCTCCCGGATGCCCGTCGGGGGAGCCCAGTACTCGGTCCTCTGCCGCGAGGACGGCGGCATCCTCGACGACGTCTTCACCTATCGGCTGCAGGACGAGCTCTATCTGACGGTCACCAACGCCTCCAACCACGAACGGGACCTCGCGTGCTTCCAGGAGCTGGCCGCCGACCATCCCGATGCCCGCGTCAGCGACAGGATCGAGGACTGGGCGATGCTCGCCGTGCAGGGACCGCTCGCCCGGGAGATCGTCCAGGGACTCGCTGAGACGCCCCTGCCCGGGCGCATGAGCGCGGCCACCGTCCGCCTCGCGGGGGCGGATGTGCTCGTCTGCGGCACCGGCTACACGGGCGAGGACGGGGTCGAGCTGCTGTGTCGTCCCGAGCAGGCCCCCGGGCTGTGGGACGTCCTGGTCGCCCGCGGGGCCCTCCCGGCCGGCCTCGGCGCCCGCGACACGCTGCGTCTGGAGGTCTGCTACCCGCTGTACGGCAACGACCTCACCGAGGAGCGGGGGCCGATCGAAGCGGGGCTCGGATGGTGCTGCAAGGAGGACACCCACTTCGTCGGCTCGGATGCGGTGCGGGCGGTGCGCGACCGCGGCGCGGACGAGAAGCTCGTCGCGTTCGTCATCGAGGGACCCGGGATCGCCCGCCATGGCAATCCGGTCCTCGGCGGGGGCGAGGTCACCAGCGGGACGCTGTCCCCCTGCCTGGGGACGGGCATCGGCATGGCCTACGTCCCGTCCGCGAGCGCCGCCGCCGGGACCCACCTCGAGCTCGACGTTCGTGGCAAGATGCGCCCGGCCGTCGTCAAGGACAAGCCGCTCTACAGAAAGGGCCCGTGAATGGCTCAGGCCAGCTACCCCGAGGACCTGCTCTACCACGCCGAGCACGATTGGGCGAGGATCGACGAGGGCGACCCCGAGCACGCCACCCTCGGCATCACCTGGTACGCCCAGGACGCCCTCGGCGAGGTCGTCTTCTTCGACCCCCCCGCCGTCGGGACCGCGCTCGCGAAGGACTCCCCCTACGCCGAGGTGGAGTCGGTCAAGGCCGTCTCCGACGTGATCGCCCCGCTGTCCGGCGAGATCGTCGAGGTCAACGAGGCCCTGGCCGAGAACCCGGCGATGATCAACGAGGACCCCTACGGCGAGGGGTGGCTCGTGAAGGTCCGCCTCCACGACGCCTCCGAGCGCGACGCGCTGCTGGACTCGGCCTCCTACAGGGCGACCCTGGCCGGCTAGCTAGGCTGATCGGTACTTGAGCCGCTACACCTCCACAACCCCCGCCGATCTCGACGCGATGCTCGCGGCGATCGGGGTCGGCTCGCTGCAGGAGCTGTTCGACAGCCAGATCCCCGAGGCGGTTCGCACCCGCGGCCCGCTGGCCCTGCCCGGCGGGCGCACCGAGCAGGACGTCTACGAGCACCTGCGCTCGCTCGCCGCCCGCAACACCTCCGCCGAGGACGAGCTGAGCTTCCTCGGGGCCGGCATGTACGACCACTACGTGCCAGCCCTGATCGACATGCTGACCGAGCGCTCGGAGTTCCTGACCCCCTACACCCCATACCAGCCGGAGATCTCCCAGGGCGGCCTGCAGGTGATGTTCGAGTACCAGACCGCCATCTCCGAGCTTACCGGCCTGCCCGTGTCCAACGCCTCCAACTACGAGGGCCCCTCGGCGGTTGCGGCGGCGGGCTATCTGGCCAAGCTGCACAACGGCCTCGATCGCTTCGTCGTGAGCGCCGGCCTGCACCCCCATTCGATCGAGACGCTGCGCACCTACGCCCACGGCTACGGGATGCAGGTCGTGGAGGTCCCGCTCAGCGACGGTGTCACCGATCCCCGGGAGTGGGCGTCGGCGATCCACGCCGACGGACCCGCCGGCACGGGCACGAGCGCCGCGATCTTCGCCCAGCCGAACTTCTACGGCGCCGTTGAGGACGCGGCGGCGCTCAGCGCCGCGGCCAAGGATCGCCCGGCGGCGGCGGGGGTCGAGGGCGGGCACTCGGCGAACGGGGCCGAGGGTCGTCCTCCCGTGGTGATCTGCCAGGTCGATCCGATCGCCCTGGGCGTCCTGCGACCCCCCGGCGCCTGCGGCGTGGACGTGGCCGTGGGCGAGGGCCAGCCGCTCGGCAACCGCCTCGACTTCGGGGGGCCTTCGTTCGGCCTGTTCGCCGCCCGCGAGGAGTACCTGCGACGGATGCCCGGGAGGATCGCCGGCGAGACGCACGACGTCGAGGGCAGGCGAGGGTTCGTGCTGACTCTGCAGACCCGCGAGCAGCACATCCGACGGGAGAAGGCGACCTCCAACATCTGCACCTCCCAGGCCCTGAACGCGTTCGCCGGGGTCGTGTACCTGAGCTGGCTCGGCCGCCGGGGGCTCGTGGAGCTCGCAGAGCTGCTGCTC
>DATFZP010000235.1:0-3520 GCA_035314405.1 Solirubrobacteraceae bacterium
CGACGCACGCCGCATCGAGGCCGAGCGCCTGGAGCTGGTCGCGCCAGGCCACGGCGGTAGCCTGGTCCTCGAAGGCGCTCACGGTCTCCCACCCTTCGAAGCGGGGGTCGTCGATCGCCACCGGCGGTTCTCTTGCGGCACCGCCGAATCGGCGAGGAAGACGCACCTAGATCATCCTAGCCGCCGCCACCGCACGCTCGCCGCGGGTGCGGCGAGCGGGTAGGCTTCGCCGACGAGCATGACGGTCCCCCTCGAGCCATCCCTCCGCTGATGTCGGACGACCAGGATTGGCGGCTGGTGCTCGACCTCGACGAGCCGGCCGACCTGGACGGGCTCGTGGGTCGGGTGCGAGGCGGCGAGGAGGGCTTCGAGCACGACGCCAGGCACGCGCTGGGCGAGGATGTCGTGCTCACCCACGACGGCAGCAGGTTCTTCGCATACGCCTCCAGCGAAGCCTCCATCGAGGGCGCTCGCGGCGCGATCGAGAACGTCCTGAACAACGAGGATCGCAGCGCGGTGATCCGCGTGAGCCACTGGGACGACGGGCTGCGTGCGTGGCGCCAGACCGACCCGCCGCTGACGGCGGCCGAGGAGGAGCGGGAGGCTGCGGCGGCCGAGGAGCGGATCCGCGAGGCCGGCGCCGAGGCGGTCAAGCCCGAGACGCGGACCGTGGTGTCGGTCGTGGGCAAGCTGGTGCGCAGGTCCTTCGAGCAGCAGATGATCGCCCACGCGGAGAGCCTCGGGCTCGAGATCGAGGTCGTCGAGCACCCCCACCTGCTCTCCACCCAGGTCGCCTTCAAGGTGACCGGCAGGACGAGCGCCGTCGAGGAGTTCGTCGGCTACGTGAACGTCCAGGCGAAGGCCGGCACGCGCATGGACCTCGGTCTGACCTGAGCAGTCCTCCTCCGCAGAGCCGTTCTTACCAGCAGCTTATCCGGGGGTTACTCGTGCTTCACCAGCCTCCTTCACAGTGGGCCGATCCACCCGTATCGGAGCCCGAGCATGCGTGAACGGAGAACAAGCCCGACTCTCTGGAAGGCCTCCATGCGGATGCCCTCTGAAAGCCCCATCGAGGACCCAGCGGACCCTCAGCCACCTCTCAGGCAGCTGCGGTTTGATGCTCTCAGATGATCGACCAGGCCACCATCCTCGCCGCGGCCGCGGGCGGCACCCACCTCTTCTGGATCACCAGTCGCGCCGCCGGGATCGCCGCGCTGCTGCTCTCGAGCGTGTCGGTGTGCATGGGGCTTTTGATGGGCGGCCGGCTGCTGAAGCGGCGAGGAGCCGACCTGCGGGCCGCCCACGAGGCGCTGTCTCTCTCGGCACTCGTGGCGCTCGCCGTCCACGGCCTGTCGCTGCTCGGCGACAGCTATCTGCACCCCAGCCTGGGCGAAGTGGCGATCCCGTTCCTCGGCGCCTACAAGACCGTCTGGACCGGGGTCGGGATCGTCGCCTTCTGGATGATGCTGATCCTCGGCCTCTCCTACTACGCCCGCGCCCGGATCGGCGTCTCGCGCTGGCGCAGACTCCACCGCCTCACCGCCCTCGCCTGGATTCTCGGCATCGCCCACTCGCTCGGCGAGGGTGGCGACGCCGGCAAGGCCTGGTTCCTGGCGATGACAGGGGTCGTCGTGATTCCGGCGCTCGCCCTGCTGGCGGCGCGCTGGCTCGGCAGCTCGCGGGAGTCCCGTTCGAGGACTGCGGCTCCCAGCGCGGGCGCCCGACCCGTGAGGGCCGTGAGATGACCGCTCCCAGGGACCCGTCTCCGCGCCGGCCCCACCACCCGGCGGACGCCGAGCGGCTCGACCCCCGTGCGCTCGCCGACAGCCGCCGCGCGGCGATGCGCCGGCGCATCCAAAGGATCCGGCGGACCGTCGCCGGGTCGGCGCTCGCGATCTTCGCGGCGGCCTTCCTCGCCGTCTCGAGCAGCGTCGGGACGGCATCGAGCTCCTCGAGCAGCGCCGCCGCGGGCACCGTGCCCAGCAGCTCCAGCGAAAGCTCGCGCTCGAGCAGCGCCGAAGCGACTGGCGGTGAATCGAGCGGCTCGAGCGGCTCGGGCGAATCGGGCGAATCGAGCAGCGCCACGGCAGTCACCACCTCGCAGTCGTGATCGCCGGCGAGGCATCCCGCAGCTTCGACTGCTTCGGCGGCCGGTGCGCCGTGCACGTGATCGGCGACGGGCCGTGCGGGTCCGCGAGCGAGGCGGTGGAGGCCGCGAGCGAGATGCTGCTCGGCTGGCATCAGCAGTTCTCGCGGTTCCGGGCGACGAGCGAGCTGTCGGCGCTCAACGCCGACCCGCGCCCGGAGGTTCCCGTGACCCCGCTGATGGCCCGTTTCGTCGAGGCCGCCTGGCTGGCGGGCTCGCTCACGGACGGGCTCGTCGACGCGACGCTCGTGTCGGAGATCGAGAGCGTCGGCTACAGCACTGACCTCGAGCCCAGGTCGGACCTGATCCGCTCGCTCGAGCTCTGGCCCCCCCGCCGTCGGGCCGCCCCCGCGCCCGCCGGAGGCTGGCGGACGCTCGAGGTCTCGCTCACCCGTGGCACCGTGAGGCGACCGCCCGGAGTGAGGATCGACAGCGGAGGGCTCGCCAAGGGGCTGTTCGCGGATGTGCTCTCGGAGATCCTCGCCGAGCACGACGGCTTCGCCGTCGACTGCTCGGGCGACCTGATGATCGGTGGCGCCGCGGGGCTGAGGCGGCCGGTCGATGTCGAGAGCCCCTTCGACGGCAGCACCCTGCACAGGTTCGACGTCGTCCGCTCCGGTGTCGCCACCAGCGGCATCTCCCGCCGCAGCTGGCTCGACGCGGACGGGCGCCCGGCCCACCATCTGCTCGACCCCGCCACCGGCAGGCCCGCCTTCACGGGCGTCGTGCAGGCGACAGCGCTCGCCCCGACGGCGCTGATGGCCGAGGTCCACGCCAAGGCGGCGGTGCTCAGCGGCCCCGCCGGCGCGGCCGGGAGGCTGCCTCACGGCGGGGTGATCGTGCTCGACGACGGCTCCCACCGGGTCATCGAGCCGCCTCCCACGGTGACGCTCGGCGAGCTCTCGCGCTACGCCCTAGTCTCCCGTTGATGGCGGGCCGCCGCTCCCGGAGATCCCCCGAGGGCCCGCTCGCCCGGGAAGCCCGGGGCGGGCGGCGGCGATGCGCGCTCTGATCCAGCGGGTCAGCCGCGCGGCCGTGCGGGTGCAGGAGCGAACCGTGGCGGAGATCGGCCCGGGGCTGGTGGTGCTGCTCGGCGTGACCCACGACGACGGTCACGCCACAGCGGACCGGCTGGCGGAGAAGGTCCGCGGGCTGAGGATCTTCCCCGATGCGGACGGCCAGATGAACGAGCCGCTCGGAGATCGGGAGATCCTGTGTGTGAGCCAGTTCACCCTGTATGGCGACACCCGCAAGGGCAAGCGCCCGAGCTTCATCGCGGCCGCCCGACCCGAGCATGCCGAGCCGCTGTACGAGCGCTTCTGCGCTCGCACGGATGCCCGGCGGGGGGTCTTCGGGGCACACATGGCGGTGGAA
>DATFZP010000236.1:0-2160 GCA_035314405.1 Solirubrobacteraceae bacterium
ATGGCTCGACCGCGAGGGCAAGGGTCACGCGTCCGTCAACTACCGCCTGCGCGACTGGCTGATCTCCAGGCAGCGCTACTGGGGATGCCCTATCCCGATCCTCTACTGCGAGAGCTGCGGGATGGTGGCGGTGCCGGAGGAGGATCTGCCCGTGGAACTCCCCGAAATCGACGACTACACGCCCAAAGGGCGCTCGCCCCTGGCCGGCGCCGAGGACTGGGTGAACGTCCGCTGTCCGGCGTGCGGCGGGAAGGCCAGGAGGGAGACCGACACGATGGACACTTTCGTGGACTCCTCGTGGTACTTCCTGCGCTACTGCGACGCGTCCAACGAAAGGGAGGCGTGGGATCCGGCGGCGGTGCGGGAGTGGATGCCCGTCGACCAGTACATCGGCGGGGTGGAGCACGCGATCCTGCACCTCATGTACGCACGGTTCTTCACCAAGGCGCTCGCCGACCTCGGCCATCTCGACTTCCAGGAGCCGTTCCTCTCACTGTTCACCCAGGGGATGGTCACCAAGGACGGCTCGAAGATGAGCAAGTCCAGGAACAACGTCGTCTCCCCGGCCGCGATCGTGCAGCGCGTGGGAGCCGACACGGCGCGCAGCTACATCCTGTTCGTCGGCCCTCCCGACCAGGACGCGGACTGGTCCGACGACGGCGTCGAGGGGGTCCACCGGTTTCTCGGCAGGCTGTGGCGGCTGGCGGCGGAGACCGCCGAGCGCCCGGATGCCCTCGGCGGGGAGCTGAGCGGCGAGGTCGATGCCGACGGCGAGGACCTCGTGCTTCTGCGGAAGGTCCACTGGGCGATCGACAAGGTCAGCGGCGACCTGCGGAGGTTCGCCTTCAACACCGCCATCGCGGCGGTGATGGAGCTCCTGAACGAGTGCTCGCGGCTGCGCGACGAGGTGGCCACCGAGACGCTCCGCCTCGCGCTGGGCACGGCCGCCTCGCTGCTCTTCCCGTTCGCCCCCCACGTGTGCGCCGAGGTCTACGACCTGCTCACCGGAGAGAGGGTGTGGGAGCAGCCGTGGCCGCAGGCCGAGGAGTCGCTCCTGGAACGGGAGGTCTACGAGCTCGTCTGCCAGGTCAACGGAAAGGTGCGCGACCGCGTGCAGGTGTCCGCCGACGCGAGTCCCGAGGCGCTCAAGGAGCTGTGCAGGTCCGCCGCCAATGTGAGGGCCCATCTAGGCGATCGGGAGATCGTCAAGGAGATCGTCGTCCCCGGCAGGCTCGTCAACCTGGTCGTGCGCTAGCGCGATGGCGGGCAGCACGCCCACGCTGAAGCCCGCCTATCTCGTCCACGGCGACGACCACGGCGCCGTCGCCGAGCGCAGGGCGGGTCTGCGGGCGTTGGCTGAAGTCCAGGCGGGCGGCGGTGCGGGGGTCGAGCTGCTCGAGGGAGACGCCGCCACGCCGGCTGCGGTCGCGGAGGCCCTGGCGAGGATGACCCTCGCGATCGGGCGGCGGGTGATCATCGTCGAAGGCGTGGAGCGTTGGCGCGAGCAGGACGTGGCCGAGCATCTGCTCCCCGCGATCGCAGGGATGCCTCCCGACACCACGATCGCGCTGTTCGCCCGGGAGGAGGCGAGGGCGACGGCGCCCGCCGCGGTCCACCAGGCGGTCACCCGGGCGGGCGGGCAGATCGTCTCCCAGATGACCGTCAAGCCGTGGGAGCTTGCGAAGTGGGCCGGAGAGCAGGCCCGGCGCCTGGGCATGTCCCTCGATCCGCCGGCCGCCAGGGCTCTCGTCGAGCTCGTCGGAGAGCGCCAGCAGCGGCTGCTGCGGGAGCTCGAGAAGATCGCGCTCGAGGGCGATCAGCAGCAGCCCCCCGGCGAGGGGTCCGAGGCTCCCGGGAGGGCCGCAGCGACGGCGCTGCGGAGGGTGGAGGTTGGGGAGATCGAAGCTCGCGCGGCCCACTCGGCCGAGCGGCGGGCGTTCGTCCTCGCCGACGCCCTCGTCGCGGGCGATGGCGCGGCGGCTCTCGGCGCCTACCTGCGGCTGCGCCTCCAGGGGGAGCGTCCGTCGGGACTGACCTACGCGATGGCCCAACGCCTCAGGGACGCCCTCGCGCTCTATGACCTCGAGCTCGACTCCCGGGGGGGATCTCCGATCCCCGCGGCACGCTCGCCGCTGGCGGGGCTGGCCGAGGACACCCTCG
>DATFZP010000237.1:0-7067 GCA_035314405.1 Solirubrobacteraceae bacterium
CTCATCCGTGACGTCGCCTACGAGATGCTGCCGAAGGCGGTGCGAGCCCACAAGCACTTCGAGGTCGGGGGCTTCATCGAGGCCCGGGCAGGGGGGCGGGTGGACGAGGTCGTGGCGCTGCTCGCCGAGCACTATGGCCGCGCCGCCCAGCTGGCCGCGGAGCTGAGCCTCGGGTCGGTCGAGGTCGAGCCCTACCGGACGAAGGCTCTGCTGTATCTCGAGGCCGCCGGCGACGCCGCGAGCGCGGTCTACTCCAACGCCGACGCGCTCGCCAACTACGCGGCCGCCGAGGAGCAGGCGGGCGTCGATGACGGCGCGGTCGCCCGGATCCTCGAGAAGCAGGGGGACGTGGCCCTGCGACTCGGCCGCGTCGATTTCGCGATCCGCGCATGGGAGCGGGCGCTCGAGTACCACAGCGAGCGCCAGGATCTGCAGCGCGTGGCCGAGCTCCATCGCAAGATCGGCGCCGGGCTGGCTCACATCGGGGAGCGCAAGCAGGCGATCGAGCACCATCAGCTTGGGATCAACCTGATCAAGGAGGCCGAGCCGTCGCTGGCCCTCGTCCGGCTGTACGAGGAGGCGGCGTGGCTGTACATGCAGACGGGCGACAACATGCTCGCGATCTACGCCTCCGAGAAGGCGCTCCGCCTCGCCGAGAAGCTCGGCGAGGTGCGGGCGGCGAGCCGGGCGCACGGCATCTTCGGCCGGGTCTTCGGGCGCATCGGCGACACCGCCAAGGCCCGCGAGAACCTCGAGCGGGCCGTCGAGCTCGCCCGCGGCTCCGACGCCCACGAGACCGTCCTGGCCCTGCTGGCGCTCGGTCACCACCTCGAGGGCTCCGACGGCGACTACGACGGCGCCGCGGCGGCCTACCGGGAGGCGCTCGCGCTCGCCCAGCAGATCGGCGACGTGCCGGCCGAGATCGAGCTCCACGCCGCGGTGGCCCAGCTGGCCCTCTACCACGCCGACTGGGACGAGGTCAGGCGCTCCACCGAGGTCAGCGCCGAGCTGTCCGAGCGTGAGGGCCTGATCGGGAAGCTGTGCCTGCCCTATACCCTCAGGGGCCGACTCAGCTGGCGGACCGGCGACTGGCAGGAGTCCGAGCGCTCCTTCAGGCTGGCCCACGAGCTGGCCGAGCAGAGCGGGTCCTCGGAGGTGTGCTTCAACGCCCTCTACGGGCTGGCGGCGACCCTCCGCGATCGCGGCGATCTGCACGGGGCGGAGGGGGCGATCGAGCAGGCCCTCGAGGTGTGCGACAGGGCGGGGCTGATCGTGGAGTCGATCCAGGCCAACTCCGCGCGGGCGCTGCTCCACAGCCTCGCGGGTCGCGAGGGTCCGGCACGCGAGGCCGCCGCGGAGGCCGCGAGCCTGTCCGAGCGCGTGCGCTACCCGGCGGGCGAGGCGGCGGCGATCGAGGCGGCCGGCGTCGTGGGCTCCGTTCCCGATGGTCTCGCCGAGCTGCAGCGCGCACGTGCGGCGTGGCTCGAGCTCCAGCGTCCGCTCGAGGCCGCCCGCTGCGAACTCGTGCTCGGAGAGCGGCTGCTCGAACACGATCACGCCGCCGCCGTGGCGTCGCTGCATCGCGCCGCGGCCGAGTACGAGGGCCTCGGCGTCGCCCACCGGGCCGCTCACGCCCGCGCGCTCGCGGGGTCAAACGGGGCGCGGGGCTAGACGGGTGGGGATCCGAAGATTCCCGAGCCGCGACCGGTTGGTTTACATAACATCGATTATCGAGCGTTGAAGGAGTCGGTCGGCTATTCGGTCCGGGCGGTCTCGACGACGATCGGCTCGGCCACGATCGTCTCTCCGGCGACCGCCTCCTCCTCGATGGCCTCCGGCGATGGAGCCTCGCGGTCGAAGATCGCCCTCGCGACCCGTCCGCCGGCGGCCCCGATGAACATCCCGAAGATCGCGTCGATCACCACCAGAAACGGCGGAAAGCTGCCCAGGGAAACCTTCGCGTGGGTCCCGGCGATCGCGTGTGCGATCAGGACCCCGAGGCCGAACAGGGCACCGCCCACGAGTCCCCGGTCGGCGCCTCCCCATCCGTCCTGGTGCTCGAAGCCGGCGAGGAAGCCCCCGACCGCCGCCAGGGCCGCCAGTCCCCAGTAGACGGTCGATGAGACGCCGAGGATGACCCCCACGATGCATCCGAGGGCGAACGGGACGACCCCGCCCACGACGATCTGGAACGGTCGCGGCCGATCTTTGAAAAGCGTCGGCTCCTTCATGCGGTCTCCTTCCCCTTGCTGCCGCCTTCGGTCCCTCCACCGGGACAGTACCACCGCACGACCCCGGCGGGGACGAGACGGCCCTTGCTAGCTGAGGGGCGCGCAGGAGGTCAGCCCGTAGGCGTGGGCGACCTGCGCAAAGTCGTGGAAGATGTCCGTCGAGACGAGCCCCGGGTCGGCCTTCAGCCGCGCCAGGTCGCCCTGGACCAGGCGCAGCATCGTGGCTGTCGCTGCCTGTTCCCCGGTCGGCGAGCCGAGGGCGCGGATTTCCTGGACCTGGCCTTCGATCGCCGGCACGAAGCTGCTGCGGACCCCAGCGGTCACCTCGGCGGGGGTGTGAAGAGCAGCGAGCTTGGCGCTGGCTTCGCTCAGCTGTGGGTCGTCCTTGGCGCAGATCGCGTTCGCCTTGGCGACGAACTCGGCCTTGGTCATGGTCACGGCCTGGGCGGAGGTCGAGCCCCCCCCGCCTCCGCAGCCGAGCGCTCCGAGCGCGAGCGCGATCACGCCGGCCGTCAGCGCGCCGAGCCGAGCGGCCCCGGCGAGGCGGCTCCCGGCGTCGGTCGGGTCGTGAACGGGCGGTGTGGGCATGGGGTTCCTCCGGTTTCCTTCAGGACCCCGCCGTCGGGGCCCGCTGGCCCCCCATCGGCCGCGGGGTGGCCCGCCGTGAGTCCCGCACGCTTCCCTCCAGATCCGCCGCGGGGAAACCGGGGCGAGCGTCCCCGCCGCGCCCGGCGGACCACGGCTACCAGGCCACCAGGCGGATGATCGCGAACACCCCCACCGCGACGATCAGCGCACGCAGCGCCCTCGGCGGCAACCGGCGCCCGTAGCGGGCCCCGAGCTGGGCGCCGACGATCGAGGAGGCCGCGATGATCAGTGCCGGCGCCCACTCGACGTTGGCCGCGAACACGAAGTACACGCCGGCGACGGCGTTGACGAGCCCCGCGAGGACGTTCTTGAGCGCGTTCGTGCGCTGCAGATCCTGCCTCAGGGCGACCCCGAGGATCGCCAGCAGCATGATCCCCTGGGCAGCGCCGAAGTAGCCGCCGTAGATGCCCGTGGCGTACACGGCGAGCCCGAGGAGCACCCCGCCGCTGCGCCCCTCCAGGTCGATTTCCCGCCTTGTCAGCCACACGGCGATCCGGGGCTGGAGGACCGTGAGCACCAGCGCGATCGCGATGAACGCCGGCACGATCGCCGCGAACGCCGAGGAGGGCAGGAGCAGCAGCAGCACGGCCCCCGTCAGCCCGCCGAGCATCGACACGATCCCGAGGCGAACCGCGCGGGTGCGCTGGCCCCTCAGCTCGCGACGGTAGCCGACCGCCCCGGAGACCGATCCCGGGACGAGCCCGATCGTGTTGGAGACGTTCGCCGTGACGGGCGGGTAGCCGAAGGCGAGCAGGACGGGAAAGGTGATCAGCGTGCCGCTGCCGACGAGCGTGTTGATCGCGCCCGCGGCTGCGCCGGCGAGGGCGATCGCTGCGATCTCGCCGGGGCTCAACCGGCCTCAGCGCTCGGACGTCGGATGGCGGTGCCGGCGGGCACCTCGATCTAGGCTGAATGAATGGATCTCGAGAAGGCTATCCGCACGCGCCGCACCCACAAGGCCTTCGGCGCCCGACCGGTGCCGCCCGCCACGCTCGCCGAGCTGTTCGAGCTGGCACGTTGGGCCCCCAATCACCATCTCACGAATCCGTGGCGCTTTCGCGTTCTGGGGCCCGAGACCAGGGCCCGGCTGTGCGCGCTTGCCGAGGAGCAGGAGCCCGGCTCCGCGGTGAAGCTGCAGCGGGCGCCCACGCTCGTCGCCGTCACGGCCCACCTGACGGGAGAGCCCGCCCAGGATCGCGACGACCTGCTGGCCGCCGCCGTGGCGGCATATCTCGTCCTGCTCGGCGCCCACGCCCGCGGGCTGGCCGGCTACTGGCGCTCCGTCGCGCTGCTCGATCACCCCGGCGCCCGGGGGATTCTCGGCATCCCTCCCGCCGAGGTCCCGGTCGGCCTGCTATATCTCGGAGAGCCGGTGCAGGAGCAGCGCGTGCCGGAGCGGGCGCCTCTGGCAGAGGTCGTGTCCTACCTCGACTGAAGAGGGGCGGCGGCTCCCTCTCGAGCCCGCCCGCCGCCCGGCCGGCGAATCTCAGCGAACGACCAGCTTGCCTTCCATGCCCGCCATCCGGTGCCCGGGCACGGTGCAGTAGAAGGTGTAGGTCCCCGGCGCGAGGTTCAGCGTCAGCGTCTTCGAGCCGCCCTGGAAGGTCGGTGTCGCCCCGAGGACGGCGCCCGAGGAGGAGGCGACGGTGAGGTTGTGGGCGAGTGGCGACATGTTCGTGAAGTCGATCGAGACCGCGCCCGCGCCCGCCGTGAGCGATGTCGCGCTGTATTTGAGCTGCCCTTCCGGGTTCGCTGCGAGGCTCACCGTCCGCCCGTTCCCCGCTGCGGGCGCGCCCGCATGTCCCGTGGTGGTGCTCGTGGTGGTGCTCGTCGTGGAGGTGACGTGACCGTAGCCGCCACTGGCGCCGACGGCGGCGGTCGTCGCGGTGGTCGAGCTCGTCGTGCTCGTGGAGCTGCTTCCGCAGCCGGCCGCCAGCGCGATCGTCGTCGCGAGCGTGGCAAGCAGCAGTGATCGGTTCACGATGACCTCCGGGGCTCGAATGGGTGGTGGCTGAAGACTAGATGCCTCAGCGCCCCGATCCTTCCCGCCGTCACGGCTCGGTGTGCACGACGACATCGGCGATGCCCTCGATCCGCTGGCGCAGCTCCTCCTCCAGGTCACCCGCCAGCTCGTGCGCGGCGGTCAGCGATTCACCGGGATCCATGCCGAGGGTCAGGAACAAGATGCGCCCGGCGTCGGTGGACAGCAGCCTCACGCGGTGGGGCTCGGAGCCCGTTCGCTCTCTCACCAGCCGGGCGATCTCGCGCGTGAGCCCCCGGTCGCTGCCGTCGTCCACCGGGCGCGCCGAGAGCGTCCCCTCGAGCGGCTCGAGGTGGGTCTGCACGTCGCTGACCTCTCCGCGGGCGCATATCGCCCGCTCGATCCGCTCGGCGATCATGTGGGCCTCCTGCAGATCCAGCTCGGCCGGGAACTTGAGGTGCAGCGAGACGCTCACGGATCCGTCGTGCTCGAACACGGTGATGTCGTGCGCCTCCTTGACGAGCGGCTCCGCGATCGCGATCGCGAGCACCCGGTCGCGCAGGTCCAGGCCGGCGGCGCGCGGCTCCACGTGCACGACCACATCGCTGCCCGGCAGCGCGCTCTCCACCGCCTCCTCGACGAGGTCGGCGGCCCGATGGCCCTCCACCACCGCCTGCCCGGCGGGGACGCTGACGACGACGTCGGCGAAGAAGCGCCCGGCCGACTCCCGCAGTCGCAGCCGGCTGAGCTGGATGTCCTGCCCGACGGCCGCGATCGCCTCCCGGGCGGCGGTCGACGCCTGCTCCGGGGTCCGGTCCATCAGCACGTTGGCGTTCTCGGCGATCAGCCGTACGGCCGCCATCAGGATGATCGCCGCGACCACGAGGGCCGCCACCGGGTCGCCCGCCGGGAAGCCCTCCCGCACGGCCAGCAGCCCCAGGAGCACGGCCACCGAGCCGGCGAGGTCGCCCGCGAAGTGGATCGCGTTGGAGCGCATCGCGGGGCTCCCGTAGCGGCGGGCCGCCGCGAGCGTCACCCTCGTTCGGCTGACGTCGACGAGCAGCGCGACTCCGATCACGGCGAACTGGTACCAGTGGCTCGAGGGCGCGGGCCCGCCCCTCGCGAGCTGGATCACCGCCTCGATGCTGACCAAGATCCCGCCGGCCAGCAGGATCACCGCCTCGCCGAGGACGCCGAGGTTCTCCGCGCGGCGGTGTCCGTAGGGGTGGCCCGGGTCGGCGGGGCGACCGCCGAGACGCACAGCGAAGAACGTGAGCACCGCCGCGATCACGTCGCCGCTGGACTCGATGCCGGCGGAGACCAGCGCAAGGCTCCCCGTGGCGAGCCCCACGCCCAGCTTCAGCGCGACCAGCACGGTCGCGGCGGCGACCGAGGCGAGGGTGGTCCGCCCCGGGCCAGGCGGCTGCTCGCTAGCGAGGGCCTTCGCCATCGCCTCAGCCTAGAGGTGGCCCGACCCGGCATGGCGCCGCGTCGAGCGCCTCGCGGGGGCGTATCTTCAGATCGTGTCTGAAGATCATCACGGGCACTCCCACCTGCACGCACCGGACGCCGGCGCCGGCAGGCTGCGTGGAGCCCTCGCCCTGATCCTGGCGTTCATGGCAGTGGAGGTGGCGGCGGGGGTCATAGCCAACTCGCTCGCCCTGCTCTCCGACGCCGCTCACATGCTCACCGACGCAGGCGCGATCGGCTTCTCGCTGCTGGCGTTGAGGCTTGCGGCGCAGCCCGCCCGCGGCGCCCTCACGTTCGGCCTGCGCAGGGCGGAGATCCTCTCGGCGCAGGCCAACGGCGTCACGCTTCTGATCCTCGGGGCGTTCGTCGTGTACGGGGCGATCCGCCGCCTGATCGATCCCCCCCACGTCCGCGGCGGACTCGTTCTCGCGGTGGCGCTAGCCGGCATCCTCTTCAATCTCGCAGCGATCCGGACGATGTCCTCGGCCGACCGCCGGAGCCTCAGCGTCGAGGGCAGCTTCCAGCACGTCCTCACGGACCTGTACGGGTTCATCGGCACCGCCGTCGCCGCGTCGGTCATCCTGCTCACGGGCTTCGAGCGCGCCGATCCGATCGCCTCGCTGCTGATCGCCGCGCTGATGATCCGAGCGGGGTTCTCACTCGTGAAGGCCTCCGGGCGGATCTTCCTGGAGGCCGCCCCCGAGGGCCTCGACCCTCGTGCGATCGGCGAGGCGCTC
>DATFZP010000238.1:0-2026 GCA_035314405.1 Solirubrobacteraceae bacterium
GTCGGCACTGCTGGCGGGGCTCGGGGCGCTGTCGAGCATCGTCGTCGATCGCGCCGCCGCCGTGCTGTGGCGGCGCGTCTTCGGTGAGGAGCCGCCCGAATGAGCGAGCCGTACTCAGCGCCGCCGCGGGAGCGGGGAGGGGCGGGCCGGCGCGCGGAGCAGCCCCAGAACGTCGCCACCACGGTCGCCGAGATCTCCGAACGCGCCACGCTGCTCGTCCGCGAGGAGATCGAGTTGGCCAAGGCGGAGCTCGCCGAGAAGGCCGGCAATTTCGCCCGCGGCGCCGTCGTCGGCGTGGTGGCCGGGATCTTCTTCGCTACGGCGCTGCTGTTCGTGCTGATCGGCTGCGCGTGGCTGCTCTATTACTACCTGCCGGGCAACGACTTCACCTACTTCTGGGGGTTCTTCGCGATGGCCGCGATCCTCGTGCTGTTCGGGATCGTCGCCGGGCTGATCGCCGCGAGGGCCGTCAAACGGGGCGCTCCCCCCGCGCCCACGATGGCGATCGAAGAGGCGCGGCTGATCCGTGAGACGGTGAGCCCGCACCCGGCCGCGCCGGCGCCCATCGCGCCGCCGGCGCGCACCGCCCCGCCGCCGCCGCCCTCCACCTCCTCACCGCCGGCCCCGGCCTCGCCACCGCCGGCCCCCGCTGCCACGACGAGCCAGCCGGCAGGCCCCGCCGTCGCCCCCGGTCCGCCGCCCGCGAGAGCACCCACCGAGGGGAGCGCCCCCACCGAGGGGAGCACTCCGACCGACGGGAACGCCCCCGACGAGGGGAACGCCTGATGGCCGCCCGTACGCCGGCGGAGATCCGCGACTCGATCGAGGGCAACCGCAAGGAACTGGCGGTGTCGGTTGAACGCCTGCGAGGAGAGGTCGAGCGGCTCACCGACTGGCGCGGTCAGCTGGAGCGCCACAGCACCGAGCTGATGGTGGGCGCCGCCGTGGTCGGGCTGCTGATGCTGAGGCGCCGGCGCCGCAGACGCAAGCGCCGCTGACCCGCGCCAGGGACCCCACAGGCGCCGACAGGCGCAGACGGGGAGACGGGAGGGCTCGGTCTAGACCAACAGCGCGCGGGGGATCGCCCCCACGCCGATCAGCCCGGGGCCGGTGTAGGTGCCGATCACCGGGCCCACTTCGGATGTGAACACCGGTTCTGAGTCGAAGATCTCCCGGCAGCGCTCGATCAGCCGCTGGGACTGCTCGTGGGCCTGGATGTGCTGCACCACCCAGCCATCGGAGCCGGCGTCGTGGAGCTGCTGGGCGTAGCGGACCATCCGCTCGAAGGCCCTCGCCGCCGTGCGGACCCGCTCGACGGGCACGATCTCGTACTCCAGCGAGAGGATCGGCTTGATCTTCAGGGTGCCCCCGATCCAGGCCTGGGCCTTGCCCACGCGTCCCCCGCGGCGCAGGTACTCGAGGGTGTCCAGGCAGAACCAGATCCGCAGCGCCCTGCGGGCCGCTCGCACGCGCTCGATCACCCCGTCTCTGTCCTCGCCGGCGCGGGCGGCGGCGGCTGCGGCGAGCACGAGCAGGCCGGTGCCCCCGCAGGCGGTCTCCCCGTCGATCACCTCCACGCGCTCGCCGAGACCCCGCTCGGCGAGCAGGCCATGGGCCTGGCGGGCCGCCTCGACGGTGCCGGAGATGCCTCCGGCGAGGTGGATCGAGACGACGTCCCGGCCCTGCTCGATCAGCGGTTCCCACACCTCGAGGAAGTCGCCGATCGAGGGCTGGGAGGTGGTCGGCAGCTCCGGATCGGTGCGCAGGCGCTCGTAGAAGGCGTCGAAGCTGCCCATCTGCAGCTCGCGCTCGTGTGCGCCGGCCCAGCCGACGTAGAGGCTCACCTGGCTGATGCCTTCGCGATCGGCGAGGTGGCGGGGGAGGTAGTCGGTGCTGTCGGTGGCGATCGCGACGGAGGCCATGCGGCGCGGGACGCTACAGCAAGGCCTCCCGGAGCTCTCCCGCCTCGTACATCTCGGTCACTATGTCGCACCCGCCGACGAGCTCGCCGTCGGCGAACAGCTGG
>DATFZP010000239.1:0-2025 GCA_035314405.1 Solirubrobacteraceae bacterium
GTCGCCTCCGGCCCCCGCCTCGACGTGGATTCTCGCGCGATCGTGAAGCATCCCTCAATCGTGACAGCCGCCATCGGCGCAGGCGGCCGCCCGCGAGTGCGGGGACGTGCTCGGCTCAGCCCTGGCCGGCGTCGGGGACCACGCTCACCACGCGGCCCCTGCGGCCGGATTGGAACTGCACAGTCCCGGCGGTCCTCGCGTACAGCGTGTCGTCCTTGCCGATCCCGACCCCGGCCCCGGGCTTGAAGCGGGTGCCCCGCTGGCGGACGATGATCTCCCCGCCGCTGACCAGCTGGCCGGCGAACGTCTTCACGCCGAGGCGCTGGGCGTTGGAGTCGCGCCCGTTGCGGCTCGACCCGAGCCCCTTCTTATGAGCCATCTGAGCCCTTCTCCTTGTTCTCGTCCGGCTTCTCGGCGCTGCCGGCGCGTTTGGCACGGGCCGGTTTGGCCGCGGTCTTCGCGGCGCCGTCGCCCTGTTTGGCGCGTGCGGTACCTGCGGGGGGCTTGCCGGCCGCGTCGCCTCCCTGTTTGGCGCGGGCAGGTTTGGCGGCAGGTTTGGCGGCGCCGTCGCCCTGTTTGGCGCGCACGGGTTTGGCGGGCGGCTTGGCCGGCCCGGTCGCGATCTCCGTGACCTCGATCCGTGTGAGCTCCTGGCGGTGGCCGGTGCGCCGTTTGTAGCCCCGCTTGGGCTTGAACTTGAAGACGCGGAGCTTCTCTCCCCGCACGTGGCCGAGCACCCGCGCGGTTACCCTGACCCCCGCCAGGCCCTCCCTGTCGAAGACGGTCTCCTCGGAGCGGTAGAGGATCGGCTGAAGTGCCACGTCCGCTCCCTCGGCGGCGGGGAGGCGCTCGACGAGCAGCCTCTGGCCTCGCTCCACGCGGTACTGCTTGCCACCTGTCTTCACGATTGCGTACATGTTGTCAAGCCTCGATTGTGCAGCCCCGCAGACGCCGAGAAGCGGTCCTCGCCGGGGGGCCCGCCGGCTACTCGGGGGTCGCCTCGGCCTTGGCAGCCGAACGGCGCCGCCCACCCCTGCGGCCACGACGCCGAGGCTTGGATTGTAGGCCATCGTCTGCGCCCTCGCCCCCCTGCCCCTCCGCAACGGCGGGCTCGGGGGGTCCCGGCTCCTGCTCGGGCTCGGCGTCGATACCCGCGGGTGACTCGCCGAGGCCGGCTTCCCGCCGAGACTCCTCGTCCTCCCCGCCCGCGATCGCCCGCCGGCCTCGGGAGCGCCGCTCGCTTCTCTCGGGGGGTGTACGGCGCGCCCCGGAGGGAGCGGGGGAGCGGCGGGAGTCGCCCGCCCCACCCTCCTCGGCGCCCGGGCGGGACGCCCGTGCGACGACCTCGCCGGACTCGTCGAGCAGGAGCGCGCTCGCCGCGGTCCGCCCCACCTGATCGATCCGCACCATCCGCTTCTCCCCCACGTGGGGGGCGGCTCCTGCGATCGAGATGATGTAGCCGTCGATTTTCGCGACGGCGTCGTCCACGTCGTACATGTGGGGCTCGACGATCTCGACGAGCACCTCGTCCCCTTGACGGAACGGGAGCGCCCGCTCCTCGACCTCCTCGCGGGTGCCGATGAAGGTCACCGCGAAGTGATCGAGCTCGAGCCCTTCGGAGCCCTCGAACAGGAACGACTTGCCGGTCTGCCGCTCGAGCGCGTGTAGCACCCGCGAGCCGTGGCCGGTGAACTGGGTGCTCACCCGAGGATTGATCTGCAGCAGGAAGGCCTCCGCCTCGGGATGTTCCGCCACGACGTCCCTGAGCCGTCGCTCGAATTCGATCGCGATCGTCTCCTCGGAGCGGATCACCCCCTCGCCGTCGCACGTGGGACAGGGGCGGCTCATGATCTCCCGAACCCCCTCGGTGACGTTCTGGCGGGTCATCTCGACGAGGCCGAGCTTGGAGATCTCGGCCGTGAAGGTCTTCGTGCGGTCCTCGTCGAGCGTCTTGCGCAGGGTCTTCATGACCGCGTCGCGGTTGCGCGCCCGGGCCATGTCGATGAAGTCGATGACGATGATCCC
>DATFZP010000240.1:0-3866 GCA_035314405.1 Solirubrobacteraceae bacterium
GCTGACCTTCCAGAAGGAGTATCCGAGGTTCATGAGCTACGGTCGCGAAGAGCGATTTGCGCCGGGGGCACCGATCGCCTCCAGTCGCAGTCCGGCCGCCGAAGGCGCCGAGCAGTGACGATGGGCGACTTCCGGGCCGACGAGGACATCCGGGCCGAATCGGGCCTGCACAGGGCGGGCGCCTGCCCATTCGACATGTGCGACGGGACGGGCTTCGTCGAGGACGAGGCGACGAGGACCGCATCGGACTGCCGTTGCCGGCGGGGGCGGATCGCCAGCACTCGAGCGGCGCGTCTGGAGGGCCGCATCCCCCGCAGGTACCGGGGGGTGTCCTTCGATCGCCCGCCGGTGAGCGACATCGCCAGAACCGCCCCCGATCAGATCAGGGCGGTCCGCCGGTACATCGGCTCGATCGAGGAGAACCTCGACGCGGGCAACGGCCTGTGGATCCAGGGAGATGTGGGAACCGGCAAGACGACCCTCGCGATGCTGATCTCCAAGGCGGCGCTCGATGCGAGTCGCTCGGTGGCGATCTACTCGCTTCCGAGGCTGCTGAACCTGCTGCGCGAATCGATGGACTCCGACGGGGGGATGCTCGACTTCATGGACCGTCTCACCGCCGTCGACCTCCTGCACATCGACGACCTCGGCGCCGAGCACCAGACCGAGTGGGTGCTCGAGCAGCTGTATTCGATAGTCAACGCCCGCTACGAGGCCGAGCGGGCGATAGTGGCCACCACCAACCTGATGCCCGACGAGCTCTCAGACAGGCTCGGCCCCCGCACGGTCTCCCGTCTGGTGGAGATCTGCGGCGACCTGATCCCGTTGTTCGGGCAGGACAACCGGCGGGAGTTCCGAGCCGAGCGATCGGTGGGCGCCACCAGGGAGGACTGACGGCGGCCCCCGGTGGCGGCGCGGCGGCCAGCTCGCCCCCGGGTTGCTCGCGCGACCGTCCGTAAACTCCACTGGAGATGCCTGGAATCGTGATCGTCGGCGCCCAGTGGGGCGATGAGGGAAAGGGCAAGATCACCGACCTGCTCGCCGAGCACGGTGACGCGGTCGTACGCTTCCAGGGAGGGAACAACGCAGGGCACACGATCGTCAGGGACGATCAGGAGTGGAAGCTCCACCTGATCCCCTCGGGGATCCTCTACCCGGGCAAGCGGTGCGTGATCGGCAACGGAGTGGTGATCGACCCGAAGGTCCTGATCGACGAGCTCGATGCCCTGCGGGCGCGCCGGGTGGACGTCAGCGGGCTGCGTATCTCGGCGAACGCCCACCTGATCATGCCCTACCACCTGATGCTGGACTCGGCCGGCGAGGCGAAGCTCGGGAGCCTGCAGATCGGCACCACCCGCAGGGGGATAGGACCGTGCTACGCGGACAAGGCCGCCCGTCTGGGGATTCGCGTCCAGGACCTGCTCGACGAGAAGATCCTGAAGAAGAAGATCGTCGCCGCGATGGAGCCGAAGCGGCTGTCGCTGCGCCCGTTCGAGAAGGATCCCTCCCTCGATCTGCACACGATGACCGAGGAGTACCTCGTCTACGGGCACCGGCTCGAGCAGCACATCGCCGACACCTCGAGGTTGATGTGGGAGATGCTCGACGCCGGCGAGAAGATCATCCTCGAGGGTGCCCAGGGGGCGATGCTCGACATCGACCACGGCACCTATCCGTTCGTGACGTCCTCCAATCCCCTTGCTGGGGCGGCGTCGGTCGGCTCCGGGATAGGGCCGATGGCGATCGACGAAATCTGGGGCATCGCCAAGGCCTACACCACCCGCGTGGGAGCCGGGCCGTTTCCGAGCGAGCTCGTCGAGCCCGATCCGACCGGGGAGAAGATCAGACAGCGCGGCGGCGAGTTCGGCACCACCACCGGCCGCGCCCGGCGCACGGGCTGGCTCGACCTCGTGGCGCTCCGCTACGCGGCCCGCCTGAACACGCTGACGGCGCTGGTGGTGACCAAGCTCGACGTCCTCTCCGGCTTCGACCGGATCAGGGTCTGCACCAGCTACCGGGGAGCCGACGGAGCCATCTTCGACGACTTCCCCTACCACCAGACCGTGCTCCACCACACCACCGCCGAGCTGACGGAGCTGGCTGGATGGAGGGAGGATCTGGGGGAGTGCCGCTCGCTGTCGGATCTTCCCGACGCCGCCCGCGAGTACCTCGACTTCATCGCCCTCCACACCCGCACTCCCGTGGCGATGATCGGCGTCGGGCCCGGACGCGATCAGGTCGTCTGGACCGACATGGGCCTGCAGACGATCGTTGCCGGGGGGACCGGCGGGAGGGCAGGAGCGCGCTCGCCGGTCTGACCCCCTCGACGGGGAGCTGTGAGAGAATGCCGCGCCATGGACGAGGCTCGCCTGCAGCAGGTTCGCCCCTTCGCCGGGCTGTCCACCGCCGAGCGGAAGATGCTCGGGCGGGTCATCGACGAGTTCAGGGCCCCCGCGGGGACGACCCTCGTCAGGCAGGGCGACTACGGGTACGAGTTCATGGTGATCGAGGAGGGGACCGTCGACGTCATCCGAAACGCCGAGCTGGTCGACAAGATGGGACCTGGGGACTTCTTCGGCGAGCTGGCGGTGCTCGACGGGGGCGGCCATCGCAACGCGAGCGTGGTCGCCACCTCGCCCGTGTGCATCCTCAGGCTCTCCGCCCACGACATGCGTTTGATGCGCGAACGGATGCCCTCGATCGGCGAGCAGATCGACAGCGTCGTCGCCGCCCGCACACACTGAGCGGGGTCAGTCGAAGATCACGACGATCTCGTCGTGCCTGCCGATCGTGCTCTGCACCTGGGGCTGGATCGGGGCGACCGTGGGAGACAGGCTCGGGATCAGCCGGGCAACCCGCTGGGCCTGCGTCGCGGCTCCCGGTGGGTACAACACGTACACGCCGTGGCCGAGGCTGGCGTTGATGTTCCCGATCTGGGCGAGCTGGATCTGATCGGCCCTCAAGGTGTCGGCCAGGCGGTGGGCCGCTCCGGGGGTGCTGGTGGCGTTGAAGACCGCCACCGGAACCGACGCGGCCGGCGCCGGGGAGCCGTGAGAAGCGCTCCCACCCCCGCCGCCGAGCGAGAGGGCGGCCCCGATCGCGGCGATCGCCAACAGCGACACACCGGCGAGGATCACCACGGCCCGGCGCGGACGCCTCCGCGCGCGGTGGACGCTCAGCGACGAGGACCTCGGAGACGAGATGGGCGCAGCCGACGGGCTCGGAGACCCCGACGGGCTCGGGGAGGCCGTGGGCGAGGCTGACGGGCTCGGGGACGAGGTGGGCGGGGGCGCCGGGGCGGACACGGCAGCCGGGGGCAAGGCCGGGGAGAAGGAATCGCCCGGCACGGCGGTGGCGCCCGCCAGCAGGGGTCGCTGGCGGGCTTCCAGGACCATCGCCTGCGCCACCTGCTCGCGCAGGAGGCCCAGCTCGCGGCGACGAGAGAGCAACAGCAGCGCGAGGAGGCCGAGGACGCCGAGGCACACGAAGCTCGCCGCCGCCGCCAGCTTGGACAGCATGCCGGCGGCGGCCGCCTGCCTGGAAGGCAGGTTGAAGGCGTGGGGGACGGTGGCAGCGGCCGCTTCGCCGCCGCCGGTGCCGATCACGGGGGCGGTCTCCTCGGCCAGAGCGAGCATCTCCCTCGGCTGGATGCTGTTGGTGAGCGTGTTCTGGACCCAGTAGGTCCCGGACCCTTCCCGCCATGCGATCGTTCGGATCTGTTCTCCCACGTAGAAGAGCCCATAGGTGCGAGAGCCGACGTGGAGGGTCTCGCTGGGGTCGCTGAGCAGCGGCGGATGAGCCCAGGTGGTCCCCTGGACGTCGTAGTACTCCCCCAGCGGAGCGCTGTTGACGACGATCACGTAGGA
>DATFZP010000241.1:0-4169 GCA_035314405.1 Solirubrobacteraceae bacterium
GTTTCTTCGGCGAGCTTGCGGCTGGCGACGTTCGCCGGTGCGAGCGCGTTGGCGAACGGCTGGAGCTCGTTGAGCGTCGGGCCGACGACGTCGGAGGCGACGCCGAGCTTGGCGAGGTTGACGGCCGTGGTGTGGAGGGTGGGCGGCAGCAGGTGGAGGGTGCTCTGGAGGTTCTGTTCCTCCTGGGCGAACGTCGCGAAGACGGCGTTGGAGGCGTCCACGAGCTGGGCTATCTGGGTGTCCTTGGCGCCCAGGGCTTCCATCAGCAGGCGGAAGTTGTGGATCGAGCGGGCGATGTTCGCGTGGCGGATTTCCAGCTGCTGGGCGATCTCCTGGCCATAGCGGGCCAGCGGTGAGAAGCGCTTGACGGTCGCCGCGAACGCCCGTGAGTTGTGCTTGAAGCCTTCTCCCGCGCCGGCGAGCAGCTCCTGCAGGTAGGCGCGGGTGTCCGCGTCGAGCCCGGCGAGGAATTCGTCGAAGTCGACGTTGGCGGCCGTCTGGGACTGCGGGAGCACTTCGCCGCTGTTCAGCTTCGCCGCGGGTGGACCGCCCGGATTCACCTCGACGGTGATGTCCTGGAGCTGGGTCTTCGGGCGCAGCAGCAGGGTCGCGTTGTGGTAGAAGCGGGCGTACTTGGGCGTGATTTTCATCGTCACCACGGCGACGCCTTCGTGCAGTTCCACGCTCGCTATTTCCCCGACCTTCGCACCGGCGATCGTCACCGCCTGGCCCTGTCCGGGGGTCACCGCCTGGGCGGTGACGAAGTCGGCCTTCAGCGTGTAGTATTCCCGCCCGAAGATCGGCACCCACCCGGGGAGCTTGAGGTTCTCGTGGGCGAGGATGTAGCCGCCGACGACGGCGGCGATCACGATCATCGTCACCACCGCGATGAACGCCGAGCGGTAGCGCTCGATCTGGTCGGCGACGCTGAGGCCTTCGTGGGTCTCCGCCGGAGCCATCAGCCCGCCCCGTCCGGGGGCCCCTGTGAGAGGGGCCCGTTGAAGTTCGGCAGCTTCTGCTTGTAGCAGGGCACCAGCGGCCGGTATTCGGGCTCTTCGGCCGGATACGCCGGGCGGGTCCCGAGCGGGGTCAGCGGCGAGCGGGCGAGCAGCCGCAGCCCCTGCAGGTTCGTGCCGAGGATCGATGTGGGCTGGGAGCGCACGGTGGCGCCGCTGTTGCCGACCAGGAACTTGGCGACGGGACCGTTGCCGTCGAAGGTCTGCCCGGCCCCCGCGAGGCCGACGAGGGAGTACCAGAATTCCTTGTAGTCTTCGACCCCGGACGTGCTCGCTCCGTCCTGAAGCCTGGTGTTCCCGGCCGGGTAGATCACGTTGGTCAGGCACTTGTTGAACAGTTCGGTCTGCTGGAAGAGCGGAATCTGTTCGGCCTCGAGCTGGGCGAGGGCGGGGGCCGCGGACTCCAGACCCTTGGCGACCCCGCCGAGCTCGCTCGGCCCGAGGGCGGCCTGCACCTGTTCGATCCACGGCAGCAGCGCCTTCGCGGTGGCGGGCGTCTCCTTGACGCCGGGAATGATGTCGAGCGCGAACGTCCGCGTCGGCGGGAGGGAGCGTTGCAGCGAGGCGAGGCCCCTGTCGATCGCCGCGAGCGTGACGGGGAGTTCGGCCACGAGGGTGCCCACGCTCGTGGACTGTGCGGCGAAGGCGTGGAAGAAGGTGTTGAAGTTGCCGATCAGTTCCCCGAGGTCCTGCTCGTGCACGTTCAGGGCGGCCGTGACTTTGCCGATGCCCTTGATCAGCTTGGAGAGGTCGTTCGTTTCGGTGCCCCCGAGCGCCTGCTGGATGACCGCCCCTCCGCGCAGCGCGGACGGGGCGCGGTGGTAGGAGAGGTTGAGCGCCTGGGCGGCGTTGAGACCTCGGACTTCGGGGTCCTGCTGGGCATTCTCGGCGGGGGTCGGCTTGCGCGTCAAGCCGGCGCCGTAGCCGATCAGGAAGTTCTGCAGGTTCTGGCGCGTTTCGGTGTTCAGGGCGTCGAGCACCTGGTCGAGCTGGACGGGGTCAGAGGTGTGGGTGATTGGGATCGTTCCGCCGCTCGAGAACGTCGGTTCGGAGGGGCTGCCGGGCTGCATTTCGATGAACCAGTTGCCTTCGAGGAAGATCCGCGGGCGGATCTTGACTGTCGCGTCGCGGTGGATCGGCAACCCGTTGGAGTTGATTTCCATCGTGACGACACCCGCCGACCCTTCGCGCCTGATCGAGGCGACCTGGCCGACGTCCACGCCGGCGATCCGCACCGGGGACTTCGAGTGGATGTTGAGCGCGCTCGTGAACACGGCGTGCAGCTGGAAGCCGTGTTTGAACGGGATGCGCTTGGTGAACCCGAAGTAGGTGACGAGGGCGACGATCACGACCACCACGATCCCGATGCGCACGGGGTTGGAGCGCTGCAGCTCGACGACCGGCACCTGGTCGCGGCGGCGCCACCAGCGACGGCGGCTCATTTGCTCGCCCCCTTCGTCAGTCCGAGCGCCTTCAGGGTGCTGGCCGGGTAGGTTTCACCGAAGAGGTTCTGTTCGCGGGTCGTGATTTCACGGTTGGTGGAGACGCTGCTGGCGGGCGCGTTGCCGATCACGGCTTTGAAGGGCACGTAGGTGACGTTGCCCGCTTCGCACAGCTTCGGCTGGCCCGGTGCGCCCACGTTCGGGTAGGGGTTGAAGTGGACGTGGTTGTTGTCGATGATGATGTTGCTGTTGAACTCGTGTTCGACCGAGGGGCCGTTGGCCGGGGCCGATGACGGATAGCCCTCGTTGTTGGGACCGGTGGGAGCGAGCACGAACCCGGCCCTCGCGACGGTTCCCACGCCGATGTTCTGCGCCTCGAGGCTCGCGACGTTGCGGAAGGCGAGGGTGAAGTAGTTGCAGAAGGACTGTGCCGGCGCGATCCCCGCGAGCAGCGGGTTGCCGGCTTCGAGGGTTTCGGTGAAGTTGTCCAGGGCCAGTTGCACGACCGGGTTCTCCCCGAATTCATTGAGCGCCACGGCGGACTTCGCGAGGGCGGCGTTGAGGGCGACGGCGGGGATGAGGTTTTTCGAGCCTTCCGTGACCGCGTGGCCGAGCGGCGCCGCGATCGTGGTCAGCGTGGCGGCGCTCGGGCGCAGCAGGCGCATGAATTCGGTGGCCGCTTCGGTGAAGGGACGCTCATAGGCGAGCGAGAAGATCGCCTGCTTGAGCGCCGGGGGCCCGCCCTCTGTGGCGGCTTCCAGCGAGGGCGCGACGCGGGCGAATTCTTTGAAGAAGATGTCCAGGTAGGTGTAGTAGTTGGCCTGCTGCTGGGCGACGGGGGCGGACTGCCCGGCGACTCGCTCGAGAGCGATGAACAGCCCCCGCAGGTCGGTTTCCGGAAGGGACAGGTCGTGGAGCACGGGCAGCGCGTTGGTGACGAGCGGGCGCAGTTCGGCGATCGTGTTGTTCAGGCCGAGTCCACGGCCGGCGAGACCGTCGCCGAAGTTGTTCGTGTTGACCTTGATCGCAGTTCGCGTCTTGCTGTCGAACGTGTTGAAGAGTTCGTCGATGTTGACCGGTTCCTTCGTCTGGCTGACGGGGATCGTCTGACCCGCCCGCAGCGTCCGGCGGGAGGTTCCCTTTTCGAGTTCGAGGTACTTCAGGCCGATCGCAGAGACGGACTGCACGATCGCCGTGGTGTCGGCCGGCAGCGGTTCGACGCTCTTTTCGAGCTGCAGTTCGGCGATCGCGCTGACCCGCCCGGTGAGCGGGTTCTGAACGGCTTTGAGCCCGGTGATGATCCCCACCCGCGTGCCCGCGATGCGTACCTGGTTGGAGGGGATCAGCCCGGAGGCCTCGGGCAGCTGCACATTGATGTCGTAGGTCGGCACGAACGGCAGCCCGTTGTTGGCGTTGTAGGCGAGGAACACCGCCACGACCACGATCAGCGTCGTGATCGCCCCGATCAGGAGGGGGCTTGCGGCGAGCGAGCTGCGGCGGCGGCGGTCCATCAGGGCGTCTCCAGCGGGTCGCAGCTGAGCAGTCCGGCGTCGGCGAACGGCGAGGATCCATCGGCCGCCGGCTGGGTGGCCGCGCCCGGGCAGCGCCGCAGCTGCCCGGTCTTCAGCCCTTCGAGGCTCTGCTGGGGGCTCGTCGGGGCGAGGTTGTTGTTCGTGAGCTTGAAGTCGGGGATCAGCGAGCCGACGTGCAC
>DATFZP010000242.1:0-4698 GCA_035314405.1 Solirubrobacteraceae bacterium
CGCGCTCGCCCATCCGGTGCTCAACGGCTCCGGGACCTTCGACGTGATCGCGGCCCGGCGCGTGTTCGGGGACGGCCTGCTCGAGGAGTTCCCGTTCGCGGCCCACGTCTCCAAGACGATCACCCTGCAGCCGCGCGAGGGCAACCCGCCGCCCCGGCTGTGGGAGGCGCCCGGCGGGCTGATCAACTCGATCGGCCTGCCCAACAGGGGCCTCGCCGGCTACCTGGACGACGAGCTGCCGGAGCTCGCGAAGATCCTCGCCGGGGTCGGCCCGTCGGGTGCGCCTCGCCAGATACCCCTGATAACGAACGTGATGGGGGCCACGGCCGAGGAGCTCGAGCTGCTCGTCGAGGCCTGCGGAGCCCGCGAGGAGATCGCCGCACTCGAGCTCAACGTGTCGTGTCCGAACGTCGAGACGGGCCTGGACATCGGCGCCGATCCCCGCCAGCTCGGTGAGGTGGTGGCTGCCGTCAGGCGCCGGACGGGCAAGCCGCTGATCGTCAAGCTGACCCCCAACACGGCCGACGTGGCCCTGTGTGCGCGCGCTGCCGAGGCCTCCGGCGCCGACGCCGTGTCCCTGATCAACACGCTGCGGGCCACGGCGCTCGCCCCCGGGCGCCGGGCGGGCACGAGCGCCGTCTGGCTGGGCGGGGGCAACGGCGGGCTCTCCGGACCGGCGGTGCGCGCGGTGGCCCTCGCCCAGGTGGCCGCGGTCGCCGCCAGCGTGGCGATCCCGGTCGTCGGCATGGGCGGGGTGCAGAGCGCCGCCCACGCTCGGGACCTGCTCGACGTCGGGGCGACATTGGTCGCGGTCGGAACCGAGAGCTTCCGCGACCCCGCAGCCGGAGCCAGGATCGTGGCCGGGCTGAGCGACCCGGGGGGGGACGCGGGGGGCGAGCGTTTTGTCCGCAATGAGCGGGAAGACTCGGCCGTCTGAGCCTCTCGGGTCGTCGCGGCACCAGGCCGGAGCGCGCGTTGTGGGTGGAAAACCCCTGCAAACGCGCAGGGTGACCGTCCAGGAGCCTCGATCTATCTGAAGCTCAGGTTGAGCTAGAGGTGAATTCGCGAGTTTCGCTTGATCGCCGGCCGCTGGTGTGTAGACTCGCCGCCCATGGTGACGGCGACCGGAACGACGTCCTCGAGCAACTCGACCGCCCCCGAGCGGTCGCTCAACCAGCGCATGGATGCGCTCGCAAGGGCCAACCAGATCCGCATCCAGCGGGCCCAGCTCAAGCGCGATCTGAAGTCCGGCCGGCGCTCGATCCACACGCTCCTGCTCGACCCGCCCGAGTACGTGGAGACGGCGAAGGTCTTCGACATGCTGCTCGCCGTGCCGAAGTACGGACGCGTGAAGGTCAACAAGATCCTCGCCCACTGCCGGATCGCCCCCAGCAAGACGATCGGCGGGCTGTCCGAGCGCCAGCGCGGCGAGCTGATCTCGCTGCTGCACCACTGATCCTTCCGCAGCGGCCGCCAGCGGCTTGCAACCGGGCCCGCCAATAAGGTCCCGGCCGTGGCTCGTGTAATCGTCATCACCGGACCGTCCGGCGTCGGCAAGGGCACCCTGATCCGGGGCCTGATGGAGCGCCTGCGGGGACTCGAGCTGTCGGTCTCGGCCACCACCCGCGCACCCCGCCCGGGGGAGCGCGACGGCGTGGACTACCACTTCCTCAGCCGCGAGGAATTCGACAGACGCGTCGCGGCGGGGGAGTTCGTCGAGCACGCCGACTACGCCGGTCGCAGCTACGGCACACTGCGCTCCGAGCTCGACGGGCGCCTGGCCGCCGGGGTCCCGGTGGTCCTGGAGATCGAGGTGCAGGGCGCCAGGCAGGTTCGGGCGGCGATGCCCGAGGCGGTCCAGGTCTTCATCGCGCCTCCCTCCCTGGAGGCTCTTCGCACCCGGCTGATCGGCCGCGGCACCGACGACCCAGAGGAGGTCGAGCGGCGCCTCGCGGTGGCCGCCGGCGAGCTCGAGGCCCAGAAGGAGTTCGCCCATGTGGTCGTCAACGACCGGCTCGAGAGCGCCCTCGATCAGCTCACCGGGATCGTCTCGGCGGAGCTCGAGTGAGACCCGGCGGCCGCGGGCAGGGCCCGGCCGGCGCTGCGGGGCCGACTACACTGCTCTGTAGAACCCGGAAAGAGAGGCAGCCCGAATCGTGATCTCCCCCCGCATCGATCGCCTGCTCGAGCAGGTCGACTCCAACTACGCCGGCGTGATCGTGGCCGCCAAGCGCGCCCGTCAGATCAACAGCTACTACCACAACCTCGGCGAGGGGACCTTCGACGAGTTCCCGCCGCCGATGGTCGACACGGCCTCGAAAAACTACCTCACGATCGCCCTCGAGGAGGTAGCTGCGGGGAAGATGAAGTACCACTACCGCTAGGCCGCCCGGCGGGCGGCGCGGTGCTGTGTCCTCGGTCGCTCGCGTGAGCAGCACGCCACGCTCCCCCGTCCCTGCCTCGCCTGCCCGGCGATCGGCCTGCGCGCAAGCGAGGGGCCAGAGCTTGCCAGCGATCGAGCGGCGGTCTACAACCTGAAGGTCATGTCCCGGATCCTGCTCGGCGTCAGCGGCGGCATCGCCGCCTACAAGGCGCTCGAGCTCGTGCGGCTGGCGACCGCCGCCGGGCACACGGTCCGGGTGCTCCAGACACCCGCGAGCCGGCGCTTCGTCGGCGAGGCGTCCTTCGCCGCCCTCACCGGCGCTCCCGTGCTGCACAGCGAGTTCCAGAGGGACCCCGCACGTGGGGCCTTCCCGGATCAGCCGGCTCCCTCCCATGAGCCCCTCAGCCACCTCGAGCTCGCCGCCAACGCCGATCTCTACCTGATCGCTCCGGCCTCGGCCAACACGATCGCGAAGCTCGCGTCGGGCATCGCCGACAACCTCCTCACCAGCTGCGCCCTCGCCGCCACCTGCCCGCTGGTGATCGCCCCGGCGATGAACGCCCGCATGTACGAGCACCCCGCCACGCAGGCCAACCTGCGCACTCTGTCGGAGAGGGGCGCCCGGATCGTCGCCCCTGACGTCGGCCGGCTCGCCTCCGCCGGCGAGGAGGGGGTGGGCAGGCTCGCGGACCCCGCCCGCCTGCTCGCCGTCTGCGAGGAACTGCTCCCCGGGGGCGCGCGCGCGGGCCAGGGTGGGTCCTCGAGCTGGACGGGCCTGCGCGTGCTCGTGACCGCCGGAGGGACCCGCGAGCCGATCGACAGCGTGCGCTTCGTCGGCAACAGCTCCTCGGGGCGGATGGGCCTCGCCCTGGCGGCCGCGGCGCGCGCGAGAGGGGCGGATGTGACGCTGGTGGCGGCCAACGTGGCTCTGCCCGCGCCGGCCGGCGTGACGCGCCGGGAGGTCGGCACGGCGGCCGAGCTCGCGCTCGTGTGCGAGCAGGAGTTCCCCTCCTGCGACGTCCTGCTGATGGCGGCCGCTGTCGCGGACTTCGCCCCCGCCAGCCCGTCGGAGGGGAAGCTCAAGAAGGCGGACCGCTCGCGCCTCGAGCTCGTGCTCGAGCCCACCGCGGACGTGCTCTCGGGGCTCGCGGCCCGCCGGCAGGACGGCCAGACGCTCGTCGGCTTCGCGGCCGAGCACGGCGACGGGGCGATCGAGGCGGGCCGCCGCAAGCTCGCGGCCAAGGGCCTCGACGCGGTGGTCGTCAACGACATCTCCCGGGCGGACATCGGCTTCGACGTCGACGCCAACGAGGTGACCATCCTGATCGGCGCGGGCGGCACCGCCGAGGGCCCGGCGATCGAGCAGCTCCACGTCCCCCGGGCCTCGAAGGAGCAGGTCGCCGAGGCGATCCTCGACGCCGTCCAACGAGTTCGGGGCGGGCGGTAAAATGTGGCGATGGAGAGCGTCTATGACCTGTACCAGCGCGGTTGCGAGCTGCTCAGCCACGGCGACCACCAGGCCGCGATCGTCCCGCTCAGCAAAGCCCGCGACCTGGAGCCCGACAAGGCCTCGATCCGGGAGGCGCTGGGCCGGGCCCTGTTCCACGCCCGCCGCTACGACGGAGCAGCCACCGAGTTCCTCGCGGTCGCCTCGAGAACCCCCACCAACGACTACGCGCTGTTCTGCCTGGGCCGCTCGATGCAGCTGCTCGGACGCCACCGGGAGGCGTGCAAGCCGCTCGCACTCGCGTGCTCCCTGAGGCCCGAGCGCGCCGACTACCGTCTGTACCGCGATCGCGCCCGGCGCGACGCCGAGCGCGCCTGAGGACGCTCCGGGCGGGCGGCCCGATGCTATCCTCGGACGACAGCTTTCGTGCCGGTGCGCAGGCGCCGGCAGCAGTGCCGAGAGTGGGCGCCCGCCCGCTCTTTTTTACGCAAGGACCCGGTTCATGACACCTCTGCAGAAAGACATCGAGACCCGCCTGGCCACGAGCGACCCCGACATCGAGGTGCTCCTGGCCGAGATCGTCGGGGGGCGCTGCCTGCGTGTGTTCATCGATCATCCCGAAGGAGTCACCCTGCAGATGTGCGAGCGGGTCACCTTCGCCCTGAGCGATCTGCGCGAGCGCTACTCGCTCGAGGTCTCCTCTCCCGGCCGCGAGCGGCCACTGACCAAGCCGTCCCACTTCCGCCGGTTCGTCGGCCGGCGCGCACGCGTGCGGGCGCGCCACCCCCGTCCGGGCGGGAGTCCGGCGGGCGACGGCGGGGGCGCGGACGGGCGCGTGCACAGCTTCACCGGGGAGCTCGTGGGAGCC
>DATFZP010000243.1:0-3365 GCA_035314405.1 Solirubrobacteraceae bacterium
CCTGGGCGTCCCACGTGCTCTTCAGCTCGGCTCGCGCGGCGGCGAGCGGGGTGCCGTCGAGGGCGCGATCGGCGCCGGCTCCGGCCACGGGCGGTTCGAGCGGGATCTGCCACGTGAGCCCTACGCTCCGATGCGCCTGCAGGAGCGCCCTGAACAGCCTCTCGTCGTGAACCGCGGCGGGGCTCCTCGCCGCCGGCGTGACCAGCGGGCTGCTCGGGGCTGCGGGACCGCGTGCGAGCAGCAGCCCGGAGCGGTCGAGGTCCCGCCCCACGGCCGAGTAGGAGAAGGTGGGCGAGAAGCGCTGGCCCGGCTGGTGATAGAAGCCTGGGGCCCCGGCGCTGACCGGGCGCTCGTAGCGGTAGGCGCCCGTGGGGAGGCCGTGGACGCCGCGGATCTGGGGCCCACGGGTGTACGCCACGGCCATCGCGACCTGCGCCTCCTGGGGCGTGGCCGAGCCGTTGCTTGCGGTGACTGTCTCGTAGGCGACCGGCCGACCGGCGAGAGCCACGGCGAAGACGGTGTCGGTGTAGGAGACGGGGCCATCGTGGAGGGTGCTCGCGAGGAGGGGCAGGCCCGGGTCGGGAAGGGTCCTCGTCGGCTGCTCCCAGGCGGCGAGGCGAGGGCCGAAGCGCAGCTCGTACTCGGCCCAGCCGGTGTAGAGATCTCCCTCCGGGGTGATCTCGGCCCCGGCGAGCATGCCCGGCACGGCGATCTGGTCGGTTGGCGTCGAGAGGTAACCGGTGCTCGTGGCGGCGGGGGCGGGCGGTGCGCCCGCCAGGCCCATGCCCAGGACGCTCGCTGCCGCCGCCGCGAGCAGGAGCGGGCACCTCGAGACCCTGCGAACGGGGGGACGGCCCGCCGCGGGTACTCGCGCGCGCTTGCAGGCGTCCATTGGCGTGATGATCGCACGGACGGATCGCCCCCCGTGCGGGTTCTCTGAAAATCGCTCGCCGACTTCGCCCCGCCACGGTGTGCGCCCGCTCGGGGTCTCGCGTCACCCGGGTCCGGCGGCTCAACCGGGGATGTCGACTATCCCCTTGACGATCAGGTAGACCCCCACCCCGGCGGATGCGAGGATCGCGACGGTCCGGCCGTTGCGGGCGAACCACCGGTTGGTGTCGTCGAGCGCACGCTCGGCGCGGGCGGGGACGATCAGCAGCATCAGCATCGGCAGCTCGATCAGCCACAGCATCACCGCGACCGTCACGACCAGATCGACCAGCTCCGCCGCCGTGGAGAGCTTGGCGTCGGCGATCGCCTTGACCGCCGCCGCGTAGATCGGCGAGGGGACCATGTAGAGGATGACGCCGAGAACCAACGCCAGCCGGGGACTCGCGAGGTAGCGGTAGATCTTCGACGGCTGGTCGTGCGCCTTGGCATCCGACTGGGTGTCCCCGTCGGGGTGCGGCCGCTTGATGTGCAGGCGGACGGCGAGCGCGATCAGCAGCACCCCGAGGGCCAGGTCGACGCCGGCGCTCGCCGACCTGTTCGTGCTGTTCGTCGCGCCGAGTTCTTCGAGCAGGAAGAGCATCACGGCGCCCCACGCGTAGGTCACGACGAATGCCGCGAGGACGAACGCGACGACCCTCAGGCGCAGCCGCGGCCCCTGCCCGAGCGCGATCACGGCCGCGACGGCAGGAGGATAGATCGACGCGGCGAACGCGAGCGCGAGGGCCTCGGAGGGCAAGACGGGAACGCTACAGAGCCCGACGGACCCGCTGCAGAGCCGCTCCGGCCGACGAGCCTCCGGGCGGGCAGATCGCGCAACTGCGGTATCGACCCCGTCGGGGGTCGTTGCGATCATTGTAGGCGTGAGCTCAGCGACTCCCACCCTGGCAACCACCAGCCGCCCGCCGCGGAGGGTCGCGTGATGGGCTTCGAGGAGCGACCCGTCGACTCCGCCTCCGCCGCAGAGCTGGTCGCCCGGGTGATCGGCGACATCGACAGGAGCACCGACGAGCACCGCGACCTGCTGCTCTCGGACCTCCTGTGCGCGGCGTGGCCGAGCCCGCCGGCACAGGACCAATAACCCCTCCAGAGCGGGCCTCAGCAGGGCTAGGATCCCCGACCAGACCGGCCGGTACACGCTCAAGCACGAGCGTCCGCGTGCCGACTGGTTGGCATGTCCCCTCGCCTCGTCGCGGCCATCGGCATGCTGATGCTGGCCCTGGCGGGCTCATCTCCCGCGGCCGCGGCTCCCACGATCACCGAGTACGGCCCGGAACCCTTCGCGAACACGGCTCCGCTCGACATAACCTCAGGGGCAGGCGGACAGCTCTGGCTGACCCAGAGCGGGGAACCGGAGGGGGTCGCCAGCATCACCCTCGGCGGCTCCCTCTCGAGCTTTGAAACCACCGGGTCCCACCCACGGGCGATCACGATGGGACCGGACGGCAAACTCTGGTTCACCGAGATCGGCTGCTCGAACGTCGGCACTGTGAATCCCGAAACGGGGCACGTCACCGAATACTCGCTCGGGGAATTCAAACCCATCGGGATCGCGGCGGGTCCCGAAGGCGATCTGTGGCTGGCGGTCGACGCCCCCCGGGCGGCGATCGTCTCGCTGAACCCGTCGACGCTCGAAACGACGGAATACCCGGCGCCGACGGAAGAAGGCCAGCCGTTCGGGGTCACGATCGGACGGGAAGGTGACGTGTGGTTCACCGAGCGGGGCGAAGCCGGGGCGATCGGGCGACTGGACCCGGCCACGAAAGTGGTCACCGAGTACACCAGCGGGCTCACGCCGAACGAGAAACCGACAGGGATCACGACCGGGCCGGAAGGCGACATCTGGTTCACGGAGGACGCGAACCCGGGGCGGATAGGCCGGCTCGAACCCCTGACGGGCTCGATCGTCGAGTTCTCGGAAGGCCTCACCGCCGGCATGCCCGAGGCGATAGCGACGGGAACCGACGGCAATCTCTACTTCACCGAGAGGAACGGAGGCGGGGCGCTTGCACGGATCACACCCGCCGGGGTGATCACCGAGTTCACCGAAGGGCTCACCGCCAACGACAAACCGAACGGCATCACCTCGGGGCCCGACGGGAACATCTGGTTCGTGCTCAGCGGACATCCGGGCGAGGTCGGTCGGCTCACCGTCGCACCGAGCGTCGCCGATGAGGCCGCCGAAGACGAAACCCCCCAGAGCACCACGGTGCGGGCGCTCGTCGGAGCGAACGCCCAGCCCACGAGCTACGACTTCGAATACGGCTCCTCGAAGTTCTACGGCTCGAGCTCCCCGGCCGAATCGGCCGGCAGCGCCGACACGCCGGTGGAGGTCTCAGCGAAGCTCGGGGGCCTCACGCCCGGGGCCACCTACCACTACCGAGTGCTCGCCGTCAACGCCTCCGGCTCGACGGTCG
>DATFZP010000244.1:0-11167 GCA_035314405.1 Solirubrobacteraceae bacterium
GACCGGGGCGCCCGGCGGCGCGCTGCGCCCGGCGACGGTGGCGGCCGAGCTGCGGCTCGTCCACGCCCTGGGCAGCGACCCGAGAATCGAGCCGGCCACGATCCAGGCGCCGGTGCTGCTGCCAACCGGGGCGGCCGTGGACCAGCAGCTCCTCGCCCGCGACGGCAGCGTCGCCCAGGTCCGGGCTGCAGGGCGCACCGACGCCGGCACCTTCCAGGCGATCGCGCTGGTTCACAGGATTCGCGACACCTACATCCCCCAGGCGGGGTTCCCCTCGAGCGACCGCGTGCTGCTCACCGGCGCCCCGGCGTTCGGCGTGGACTTCGTGGGCCGCGCCTACAGCGCCTTCCCGTGGCTCGTCCTGGCCGTGCTCTCGATCAGCTACCTGATCCTGATGCGGGCGTTCCGATCGCTGATCCTGCCCCTGAAGGCGGTCATCATGAACGTCCTCTCCGTGTCCGCCGCCTACGGCGTGGTGGTGCTCGTCTTCGAGCACGGGCTGGGCACGGCGATCGGCCTGCAGAGCTCGCCCCAGATCGAAGCGTGGATACCGATCTTCCTGTTCGCGACTACGTTCGGCCTGTCGATGGACTACGAGGTGTTCCTGCTCTCCCGCATGCGTGAGGACTGGGATGCCCACCACGACAACGAGCGCGCCGTCGTCCACGGCCTCGAGCAGACAGGGCGCATCATCACGGCGGCCGCCTTCATCATGATCGCCGCCTTCTCCGGCTTCATCACCGGCAGCTTCGTCGGGCTGCAGGAGTTCGGGCTCGGCCTGGCGGTGGCGGTGTTCCTCGATGCGACCCTGGTTCGCGCGGTGCTCGTTCCGGCCGTGATGAAGCTGATCGGCGACTGGAACTGGTACCTGCCGAGGAGGCTCGCCCGCGCGATGCGGCTGCCCGGCGCCCGCAGCGCGGTCCCCGGCTGAGGGCAAGCCGGCCGAGCGACGGCCGGGACGGGCACGAGCCGGGCCCGGTGCCGGCGCGGCCGAGCGCGAGCCGCGCCGGGGGTGCGCCGGCGGCTCACCTCGCGGCGAGCATCCCCCGGACTGCGTCCTGGAAGGCCTCGGTGGTGAAGCACTGCGGCTCGGCGAACTCCTCCATCGCGAGCGTGTTCTCCCAGCTTCCGTCGGCGGCCGCCCGCAGGAGCGGCTTGGTCATCGTGATGGCGTGCTCCGGCAGGGCGGCGATCCTGCTGCACCACGCATCGGCGGCGTCGAGCAGCCGGTCGTGGGGGACGACTTCGTGGACGAGCCCGAGCCGCAGCGCCGCGGCGGCGTCCAGCTGCTCGCCTCCCGCGTAGTAGGCGAACGCTCCCTGGTAGCCGAGCCGCCGGGTGATCGCCCACGAGGTTCCCACCTCCGGGAGCAGGCCGAGCCTGCCGAAGGCAGGGACGATCCGAGCCTTCTCGGAGGCGATCGCGAGATCGCAGCTGAGGGCCCACGCAAGCCCCACGCCCGCGGCCGGACCGTTGATGGCGGCGATGAACGCCTTGTCGCTGCGGGCGATCAGCCGCACGATGCCGCCGAACTCGTAGCGGATCCAGCGCCAGATGTCGGTGGTTCCCTCGGGGGAGGCGAGGGTCGTGGGGGTCTCGCTCATCATCCGCAGGTCGCCCCCGGCGGAGAAGCCGGGGTCCGCCCCCGTGAGCACGATCGCTCGGATCTCCCGGTCGGCGGCGAGCTCCTCCAGCGCCGCCCGGAGCTGCTGGACGAGGGGGGCGCTGAGCGTGTTGAGCTTGGCGGGATCCTCGAGTGTGACGAGCGCCCGATCGCTGTCCCGATCGATCCTCACGAAGCGGTCGGGGTGCTCGCGCCCGTCGTGGACGAGGTCGTCGTAGAACGTCATGGTGCCTCCTTGAGGGTCTGCCACGCGGCGTCCGAGAGAACGCCTGCGACGGTGGCCGGCACGCGCTTGCCGCGGCCGGCCACCCAGTGGCGTGTGTACTCGTGCGCCGGGCCGAGCCACAGCGCATTGATGACATCGAAGGGGAGGTCCCTGAGCACTCCGTAGTGGACGTGGCCATCCCACCACGCCGTCACCTCCGCGAAGAACCGGCGGTTGTGCTCACGCAGCTCGGCGTCCCCGGCGGGTCGCTCTCCGAGCAGGAAGGCGGCGGCCGCGCGATGCTCGCTGACCCACCACAGGTAGCAGGCCACGCCGGCCCTGACCCCGTCCTCGGCGCCGGGGTGGCGGCGAAGCTCGGCCAGGAAGGCCTGTTGGAAGTCCTCCGCGAGGGCCGCGTAGAGGGCGCCTGCGAGGGCTGCCTTGTCGTGGAAGTGGTGGTAGAGCGCGCCGACGCTGACCCCCGCGTCGCGGCGAATGTCCTCGAGCGTGGCGGCGAGGGGGCCCTCCGCCTCGAAGCGCTCGAGTGCGGCAGCGAGCAGCCGCTCGCGGGCGGCCCCTCCCGACGTCCGTGGGGAGGCGGGCGCTGCCGGAGGTCTCACGGACGTCTCGCCCATACCGAGCTTTCATCGTATCAGACAGAGATATCCTCGGTCTGTGGAGCCCGCGTCACAGCCGCAAGAACGCCCGAAGCCCGGACTGTGCCGGGCTTCTCATTCCTCTCCCTCCGAGGCTGGGGCATCCTGCCCAGGGCGGCAGCGATCATTGGGAGGTGGTCGCTGCGGTGGGCAGGCTAACGGGAGTCGGGCTCGCCGTTGTTACCTCCCTGAGACCGAGCCCGCCGCCCGGCCGGCAGCGACCGCGATCCCTCCGGCCGGCGCCAGAAGGAGACCGATGGGTGGAGTGTCCGCTCAGCCGCGTGACGCAGCAGGCGATGCAGGGAGGGGACCGCACCGCGGGAGCCCTCGAGGGCGATCGATAGGTCCACTTCGCTGCCGCTCCTGCTCGTCTCGGTGACCCCCAGCCGGCTGAGGGCTGCGATGGCTGTGGTGTTGCTCGCCAACACCGTGGCGGCGAAGGTGTGGATGCCCTCCTCCCGTGCCCGGTCGGCGAGGGCGTCGAGCAGCACCGCCCCCACACCCCGGTGCTGCCAGTCGTCCACGACCACCACGGCCGCCTCGGCGACATCCCCCCCGATCCGCACGAACCTCGCGACCCCGACCCCGTCGCCGCTCTCCTCCTCGAGGGCGATGAGGGCCTCGTGGTTGTGGTGGTCCACGTCGGTGAGGTAGGTCAGCTGGGCCTCGCTGAGACGGGAGACGGGGGCGAAGAAGCGCCGGTAGCGGCTCTCGGCCCCCAATCGTTCGAACCCGGCCTCCAGCGTGCGGCGATCACCCGGCTCGATCGAGCGGATACGGATCCGGGCGCCGTCCCCGAGGGTGACGACGTTGCCCGGCGCGGGTCGCCTCACGCGCCGAGTGCGAACACGGGCCAGCCCCCGGGTACGCCCTTGAGCTCGTGGCGTCCGCGATCATCGAACTGGAAGGGGCCGCCGACGACCGTTCCGAACACAGTCCCGGAGACGAGCACCTCGCCCGATCCGGCCAGGGCTGCGATGCGGGAGGCGATGTGGACGGCCATCCCCCCGACGTCCTGCCCGATCAGCTCGCACTCCCCCGTGTGCATCCCGATTCGGACCTCGAGCTCCAGCTCCCGAGCGGCCGCCCTGATCGCCTGGGCGCAGCGCAGAGCCCGCGAGGGGGGACCGTCGAACACCGCGAGGAAGCCGTCCCCGAAGGTCTTCACGGCGCGGCCTCCGTAGCGGGTCAGCTCGGCTCTCACGTTCTCGTCGTGCTGGGCGAGCAGGTCGCGCCAGCGGGCGTCGCCGAGCCTGGCGGCGCGGGCCGTGGCGTCGACGATGTCGGTGAACATGACGGTCAGCAGCGCCCTCGCCAGCTCGCCCCCGCTGCGCCCCCCGGTGAGGAACTCTTCGATCTCGTCGATGATCACCTCCACGTCCCCGACGAAGGGGAGCGAGTCTGCGCCCTCCATCTCCACGTAATGGGCACCCGGAATCCGCTCGGCCAGGTAGCGGGAGTGGCGAACGTCCCAGGCTGCGTCGTCGCGGCGGTGCATGACGAGCGTTGGCACGGTGATCTCCGCCAGCTTGTGGCGCACGTCGAGATCGCCCCCCGCTTTGAACATGAGCCGCGCGTCGGTGGGGCTCGCGGCCAGGCGTTGCATGCGGGCGAACCAGCCCGCAAACGCCGGATCGTCGGCGAGCGACGGAGCGAGCGCGGCCAGCGCGGAGTTGTTCGTCAGGCCCCAGTTCTCGACGTTGCCCCCCACCACGGCCTCCCGCTGCTCGGCGCTCGGCGCCCAGTCGTAGTCCGGGGCCCAGGTGGTCCGGGCGACCGACGCGTACATGATCAACGCCCCCACCCGTTCGGGGCAGTCGGCGGCCAGCTGCGCGCCGACGGTGCCCCCGAGGGCGTAGGTGAACAGCGCGGTACGTTCGCTGCCGGCGGCGTCGAGCACCGCGAGGGCGTCCTCGACGTCCTGCTCGACGCTCTGCACGTCGAGCAGCCGGTCGGACAGGCCGGTGCCCCGGCGGTCGAACAGGATGACCCGCGTGAACCTCGCCAGCCGCTCGAGGAAGCGGCGCATCGCCGGCGCCTCCCACAGATGCTCCACCTGGGATATCCACCCGGGCATGAACATCAGGTCGAGCGAGCCCTCGCCGAAGAGCTGGTAGGCGATGCTCGCATCGCCGCTGCGTGCGTACTGTGTGCTGGGAACGGTCATTCTCGCTCGATCATGTCCCGGAACGGCGCCGAGGGCTCCACGCTGGCACCGGCGGCGTGGACGCGGTCTGCCAGCCACAGGTCGGAGGTGACGACTCGAACCGTCCCGGGCTCCGGGTCGGCGAGCAGCAGGCGGACGATCTCATCGTCGCCCGAGTCCCGCCGGGGGCGGGGGGCATGGGCGATACCGATCACGCTCGAGCGGATCGGGGGGGCGGGGGGCTTCTCGAACACCACCGTGACCTCAGCCCCGCTGGCTGCCGCCCACCGCTCGAGCATGTCCACGAGCCTGACCATCGCGGCGTGCCGGTCCCGCCACCACGCGTCGGGCCGGGTGCCGATCACGTTCATCCCGTCGATCAGCCATCTCATCGCTCTACAGAGCCGATTGTGAGCTCGTTCTCGGGGCGGGGCATGAACTGACCGTAGCGGTCCCACGGGATCTGCTGGAGTTAACCCGGCTATGCGTCTCGAGGGCATCCAGACCGGGGACATCGTGGAGGTGGAGCACAACGGCCGGCGCTTCCACGCCGTGGTCACCGGCCCCGCCCCCGGCGGGCTTGCGCTGCAGCCGACCGACAGGCGCGTCAACCACTACAGCTGTCGCAGCCGAGAGGTCGTGGGGCACTGGGCCAAGAGAGGGCGCCCGCGACGGACGAGCGAGCCGCTGCGCCCCTCTCCTCGCCAGCTGCAGATCGACCTGTCGTCCGCGGACAGTCGGGACTGAGCTTCCACGGGCGCCGACCCTCAGGGGCTCCCGGCAAGCCCCTGATGTGCTGCCACGGCCTCCTCGAGGCGATCATCTCCCCAGAACAGCTGATCCCCGACGGCGACGGTGGGGACGCCGTACACGCCGAGCTCGATCGCCTCGCCGGTCACAGCCCGCAGGGCGTCCTTGATGCGCTGCTCTGAGATCGCCTCGGCGAGCACCGCAGGGTCGATCCCGACGCGGCGTCCGGCCTCGATCACCGTCTCGAGCTCTTCCAGGTTGCGCCCCTCGAGGAACGCCAGGCGCATGGCGGCGAGCGCGAAGGGCTCGAGCAGTCCTAGGGACTCGGCGTAGGCCATCGCCCTGCCGGCACGCAGGTCGCTCGTGGGCCACGGGTCGGGCCAGCGGATCGTGCCGAGGCCGTAGCCGGCGGCCCTGGCCTCGCAGTCTGCCATCCCGAGCGCCTTGTCCTCGCCGAGGCTCCACGGGACGCGTTCGTTGGCCTGAAAGACGGCTCCGGCGAGGACGCCCCGCCAGCGGGCCTGCGGCAGCAGCTCGCCGATCCGCTCCGAGGCGAGCCACGAGTAGGGGGACATCGCGGCGAAGAAGAACCGGGGCGTCGTCTCGGGCACGCCCCGGATTGTGAAGGACCTCACGATCGAGTGCTCGGCGAGGCGGGACGCCTGCATCGGGGCGCGGAGGAGACGGCCCCTCGGTTGGGAGGGAGCGTTTGCCCGCGGCGAGATAGGGTCCCCGGGATGGCGAGCCGCGTGCTGATCCTGTCGTGGGAGTACCCGCCGGTGATCGAGGGCGGACTGGCCCGCCACGTCCGCAAGCTCGCCGAGGGGCTCGTCCGGCAGGGGGTGGGCGTGGACGTGCTCACCCGGGGCACCGGACGCTTCCTGACGGACGATCCCCCAACCGGCGAGACGGCGGTCAACGTCCACCGGGTGCGCGAGCCGGGCTGGCCGCGAGACCTCGATCGCTTCGTGGCATGGGTGGAGCAGATGAACGCCGACATGCTCGCCGCGGGGGAAGCCCTCGCCCAGGAGAACTCCTACGATCTCATCCACGGTCACGACTGGCTCGTGGCCCAGGCCTCGGCGGCGCTGGCCGACCGGATCGGGGTTCCGTACATCACCACCATCCACGCCACCGAGCACGGCCGCCACCAGGGTTGGGTGGACAAACCGCCCCAGTCTCACATCCACGCCGTCGAGCGCTGGATGGCGAGGCGGGCGGAGGCGGCGATCGTCTGCTCCTACTACATGAGGGGCCACGTGGCCGACATCTTCGACATCGACGAGCGCCGCGTGGCGGTGATCCCCAACGGGGTGGATCCGAGCGAACTGCAGCCGACCGGCGATCTGGCGGCCCTGCGGCGACGGTTCGCGGCGCCGGGGGAGAAGCTGGTCCTGCTCGTCGGGAGGCTCGTCTACGAGAAGGGGTTCCAGCTCGCCCTCGACGCGATGCCGGGGGTGATCGGCAGGGTCGGCGACGTGCGCTTCCTCGTCGCCGGCAGCGGTACCCACGAGGGGGAGCTGAGGGCGCAGGCCGAGCGCCTCGGGCTCTCTCCGCACGGGACCTTCCTCGGCTGGATCGGAGACGACGTCCTGCATTCGCTCTATCGGATCGCCGACCTGTGCGTCGTGCCGTCGATCTACGAGCCCTTCGGCCTGGTCGCCCTCGAGGCGATGGCCTCGGGCTGTCCCTGCATCGTCGCCGACACGGGGGGCCTGCGCGAGGTCGTGCCTCGGGGGGAGCGGGTGGGGCTGCGCTTCAACGGCGGCGACGCCGAGCACCTCGCGGTGATGATCGAACGGCTCCTCGTCGACCACGACCTTCGCGACCGACTCGTGACGGAGGCCTCCGAGCACGTGCTGAGCTTCGACTGGGACGACATCGCCCAGCGAACCCGGGGCATCTACGATGAGCTCGGTCAACCGGCATCGAGAGAAGGAGCGGGTAGGGGATGACAGAGATGCTCGAGGGTCTCATGCAGAACGACTTTCCGCTGACCCTCAACCACATTCGCCGGCGCATGCGCTCCTGCAACCTGGGCGCGGAGGTGGTGACGCTCGTGGAGGGGGGCTCGGTCGTCAGGGTCAGTCACGCCGAGCTGGCCGACCGGGTCGATCGCCTCGCGCGCGCGCTGGCCGCGCTCGGCATCGAGCAGGGCGACCGCGTCGGCACGTTCGCCTGGAACAACCAGCGCCACCTCGAGCTGTACTTCGCCGTGCCCTGCACAGGTGCCGTCCTGCACACGCTCAACATCCGCCTGTTCGCCGATCAGCTGACCTACATCGTCAACCACGCCGAAGACCGGGTGATCTTCGTCGACGACTCGCTCGTGCCAGTCCTGGAGAAGCTCGCGCCGAGCCTGCCGGGGGTCGAGCACTACGTCGTGATGGGAGACGGGGATGCGGGATCGCTGCCGAACGTCCTGCGCTACGAGGAGCTGCTCGAGTCGGCCGGTCCCGGCTCCCACGACTACCCCGAGCTCGACGAGCGCCAGGCGGCGGCTCTCTGCTACACGAGCGGCACGACCGGCCATCCGAAGGGAGTCCTCTATTCCCACCGCTCGATCAGCCTGCACTCCTCGGCCACGCTGATGACCGAGGCCAACGGCCTGTCCCGCAGCGAGCGGGTGCTGGCCGTGGTCCCGATGTTCCACGCGAACGCGTGGGGCCTTCCCTACGGGGCGGCCCTGGCGGGGGCGGACCTGATCCTCCCGGGCCCGTTCCTCGGGGCCGAGCACCTCGCGCGGCTGATCGCCTCCGAGCGCCCGACGCAGATGGGCTGCGTGCCGACGATCTTCGCCGATCTCCTGCGCTACGCCGACGAGCACCCCGAGGTCGACCTCAGCTCGCTGACGAACGCCGCCTGTGGGGGCTCGGCGGTGCCCAGGCAGTTGATGAAGGACTTCCAGGAGCGCCACGGCGTGCGCATCTACCAGGCGTGGGGGATGACCGAGACGAGCCCCGTCGCCACCTACTCCAGGCCGCTCGACGGCGAGCGGGACGATGCCTACTGGGATGACCGGGCGCGGCAGGGGCGTCCCCTGCCGTGGGTGGAGCTGAGGATCATGGACGGCGAGGGGGAGGCGCCGTGGGACGGCGAGTCGACGGGGGAGATCGAGGTGCGGGGTCCGTGGATCGCCTCGGCCTACTTCCGCGACGACTCCGGCGAGGACAAGTTCGACTCGGGCTGGCTGCGCACGGGGGACATCGCGGCGATCGACGAGAAGGGCTTCGTGCAGATCACCGACCGGGCCAAGGACGTGATCAAGTCCGGCGGCGAGTGGATCTCCTCGGTCGAGCTCGAGAACGAGCTGATGTCACATCCGGACGTCGTCGAGGCCGCCGTGATCGCCAAGCCGGACGAGCGCTGGGCGGAGCGACCGCTGTGCTGTGTGGTCCTCCGCGAGGACGCGAGTGCGAGCGCCGAGGATCTCATCGCCCACCTCACCGGGAGGGTCGCCAAATGGTGGCTTCCCGACGAGTTCGCGTTCGTCGAGGAGATCCCGAAGACGAGCGTGGGCAAGTTCGACAAGAAGGTGCTCCGGGGCCGGCTCGCCGAGGGCAACCTCGAGGGCCGCGTGCTGGTCTCCTGACTCGCCCGCCCTGTGCGCGGGCTGTATGGTTGGGGGGGATGAGCAGCGTCACGGGCGACGAGCTTCGTTCGATTCAGGAGCCGTTGAAGGAGCGGTACCGCGACGAGCCTGAAGCGGCCCGAATCACGCTCCACGCGGACGGCTCGCTGGACGACGGGGTCGCGTGCACGGTCAGCACGGGACGTGCGCTCGTGCAGGCGGGTCTTCATCCCGCTACGGGCGGCGACGGGCTGCTGGCATGTTCGGGGGACATGCTGCTGCAGGCGTTGGTGGCGTGTGCCGGGGTCACGATGCGGGCTGTGGCCACCTCCCTCGGCCTGTCCGTCACCGGGTCTGTCCGGGCGGAAGGAGACCTCGACTTCCGGGGAACGCTGGCGGTGGACAGACAGGCTCCGGTCGGGTTCACTGCCATCAGGCTGAGCTTCGACCTGGCAACCGACGCGAGCGAGGACCAGGTGGCAACGCTGCTGCGCTTGACCGAGCGCTACTGCGTGGTGTTTCAGACGCTCGCAGGCTCGCCTGGCCTATCGGTGACGCACTCGGCGGCTGGCCTGGCCGAGTAGCGCTCAGCCGCCTGACATCATGACGCCGGCGAGTCGATGATGGACGCCCGCCGTGACAAGCCCGAGGCCGGCCCACCTCCCGCACCCGGGGCCGCCGACGGCGCGAGCGGCAACGGCGGCGATCCTCCGGTGAACTCCGGGGCACCGAGTCCCGACGCTGCCCTCGCGACGCTCGACCCCGAGCAGCTCGGCGTCCTGCGCGAAGTCGGGGACGAGTGGGGCCGGGTCTGCGGAGACCCTGACGTGTGGCGGGAGGCGCTTCCGGTGGATCCGAACCTCGCGAGCTTCCCCGATCCGGCGGAGATCCGACCGAGCCGCTTCGGGCGCTTCGTGCGCGTGCAGAGCCGACCGGCGGCCGCGGGGGCCTCCACGGGCGAGGTCCAGGCGGCTCCGACGCAGCCGGGGAGCCTCGGCGAGGAGGTGCGCCGGGTGCTGATCGGGCCTCCCCTGAAGAGCACGGCTGTCGTCAGCGAGCGGATGCGCAAGCTCGTGGCGCTGCCGGTGCTCTCGGCGGACGCTCTCTCCTCGGTCGCCTACGGCCCGGAAGCGATGCTCGCCGTCCTCGTGCTCGGGGGGGCAGCGGGGCTCAGCTACACGGTCCCGATAGCCGCCACGATCGCTTTCCTGATGCTCGCCGTGGGCGTGTCCTATCGCCAGACGATCCGGGCCTATCCCCACGGAGGCGGCTCCTACATCGTCGCCACCGACAACCTCGGACGAACGCCGGGGCTGATCGCCGCTGCGGGCCTGATGACCGACTACATCCTCACGGTCGCGGTGTCGGTCGCCTCGGGACTGGAAGCGATCACCTCGGCGATCCCGTCCCTGTCCCCCGCCACCGTCCCCATCGGGGTGGGGGTGATAGCGGTGCTGCTCGCCGGCAACCTCCGGGGGGTGCGTCAGGCGGGGGCGCTGTTCGCCGCGCCGACGTATGTCTTCATCGCGGTGATGTTCTCGCTCGTCGGGGTCGGCCTCATCGACGCCGCGGGCCGCGGATTCCATGCCACTCCGCGGCCGCCGGTGAGCGCCACCGAGGCAGTCGGCACGCTGCTGATCCTGCGGGCGTTCGCGTCGGGGTCCACGGCGATGACGGGGATCGAGGCGATCTCGAACGCCGTGCCGGTCTTCAGGCCCGTCGAGTGGCGCAACGCCCGCACGACGCTCACGTGGATGGTGGGACTGCTGATCGCAATGTTCGCGGGCACGATCGCGATGGTCCAGCTCGAGGGGATCGTGCCCGCCGCCGGTGAAACCGTGCTCTCCCAGCTCGCCCATCGCAGCTTCGGCTCGGGGGCCATGTACCCGATCACCCAGGCGGCGACGGCGGCGATCCTGCTGCTCGCGGCGAACACCGCCTTCAATGACTTCCCCCGCGTGCTGTTCCTGCTGGCGCGGGACATGCAGGCGCCGCGTCTGTTCCTGCGGATCGGCGACCGCCTGGCCTTCAGCAACGGGATCCTCCTGCTGTCCCTTGCCGCGGGCGCGATCTTCGTGGCGTTCGGGGGCGCGACCGGGCCCTTGATCCCCCTCTACGCCGTCGGGGTGTTCCTGGCGTTCACCCTGTCCCAGACGGGGATGGTCGTGCACTGGTGGCGGCTGCGGGGCCCCAACTGGCGTCGGAGCATGTTCTT
>DATFZP010000245.1:0-3516 GCA_035314405.1 Solirubrobacteraceae bacterium
CGAGCCTCGAGCAGCTACGACGGATCGCCTCGGAGGCCGGCGTGCCGGTCCAGTACGGAGGCGGCCTGCGCACCGCCGCCGCCGTCGCCTCGGCGCTGCAGGCGGGAGCGGAGCGTGTGATCCTCGGCACCGCGGCCTTCACCGACCCCCGGCTGCTCGAGGAGGCGCTCCAGGCCCACGGGCCCGAGAGGATCCTCGTGGCCGTCGACGTCCGCGGCGGCTTCGTGGCGACCCACGGCTGGCTTCAGACGACCGACGCCAGGGCCCGTGACGCGTTTGCCGGCCTGCGCGAGCGGGGGGTACGCCACTTCGTCTTCACCAACATCGACCACGACGGCATGCTCGACGGGGCCAACCGCGAGGAGGTCGTCTCGGCGGCCATGGCGGCGGGGGACGGGAGCGTGATCTTCTCCGGGGGCATCGGCACCCTCGCCGACCTCGAGGCGCTCGCCGCCCTGCGCGAGGAGCTCGGGCTCGAGCGCCTCGACGGGGTGATCGTCGGAACGGCCCTCTACGAGGGCCGCTTCACCGTGCAGGAGGCGCTCCGGGCCCTCGCAGGCTAGCTACGGTTGGCGGGTGCACTACAAGCGTGTGATCCCGTGTCTCGACGTCGACGGCGGACGGGTCGTGAAGGGAGTCGAATTCCTCGACATCCGCGACGCCGGCGATCCCGTCGAGCTCGCAGCCCACTACGACCGCGAGGGAGCCGACGAGCTGGTCTTCCTCGACATCACCGCCACCCACCAGAAGCGTGAGACGATCGCCCGCCTCGCCCGCAGCACCGCCGACGAGGTGTTCGTCCCGTTCACCATCGGAGGGGGCATCCGTTCCGTCGGCGACGCCCAGGTGGTGCTGGACGCGGGGGCCGACAAGGTCTCGGTCAACTCCGCGGCCCTCCAGCGCCCCGCCCTGATCAACGAGCTCGCCGAGGTGTTCGGCGCCCAGTGCGTGGTGCTGGCGATCGACGCCAAGGCCCGGTTGCGGACTGTCGCAGCGGGCGACGGTGACGACGACGGCGGCTGGGAGGCCTACCTGGCCGGCGGTCGCACGGCCACGGGACGAGACGCGGTCGCGTGGGCCCGCGAGGGAGTCGAGCGGGGGGCGGGGGAGATCCTGCTGACGAGCATGGACCGCGACGGGACGAACGAGGGCTATGACCTGCCGCTCACGAGCGCCGTCAGCGCCGCCGTGAGCGTGCCCGTGATCGCCTCCGGAGGCGCCGGGGAGCTGGACCACCTCACCGCCGCCCTGCAGGCCGGCGCCGACGCCGTCCTGTGCGCGTCGATCTTCCACTACGGGCGCTTCACGGTCGCCGAGGCCAAGGCGCACCTCGCCGCGGCCGGGATCCCGGTGAGGGCGCCGGTGTGAGACCGTGGCCGAGAGCGTGACCGACAGCAGGCCCTCGTCCCGCCCCCCAGCCGAAGAGCTGCTGCGGGCGCTCGCCGCCCATCCCGGCGGCGAGGAGCTCCTCACGCTCGGCGGCCAGCGGGGAGACCTCGCCCTCGTCGGGGGGTCGGTCCGCGACATGCTGCTCGGAACCCGCCCGCGGGAGCTCGACGTGGTCGTCGCCGAGGATCCCTCCGGCCTGGCCCACGAGCTCGCCCGGCTGCTTGCCGAGAGCTCCCCGGCGGGACCCTCAGCCCCCACGGAGACCCTCCACGAGCGTTTCGGCACCGCTCTCGTGGCGTGGGAGGGGGGACGGGTGGACATCGCCACCCGCCGCTCGGAGAGCTACCCCGCGCCCGGGGCCCTGCCCGACGTCAGGCCGGGCACGGCCGAGGAGGATCTCCGCCGCCGGGACTTCACGGTCAATGCCATCGCCGCCCCCCTGGGAGGTCCCGGCAGGGGGGAGCTGGAGCACGTCGGGGGGGCGCTCGAGGACCTCTCCCGCGGGCTCCTGCGGGTGCTCCACGAGCGCAGCTTCATCGACGACCCCACTCGGCTGCTGCGGCTGGCGCGCTACCGCGTCCGGCTCGGGTTCGAGATCGAGCCTGTCACGGCCGCGCTCGCTGCGGCCGCCGTCTCGGAAGGGGCGCTTGGGACGGTGTCCCCCTCGCGGCTGGGCGCCGAGCTGAGGCTCGCCCTGGCGGAGCCCGATGCGCCGGCGACCCTCGCCCTGCTCGACGAGCTCGGCGTGCTGCGAGCGCTGCACCCGGGGATCGCCTTCGACGAGCCGCTCGCCCGCGGCGCCCTCGCGCTGCTGCCGGCCGACGGGCGGGTCGACTCGCTCCTGCTCGCGGTCCTGGTCGCGGCCCTCGCAGGGCTTCCCGGCGATCGGGGGCGGGCCGCCATGTTCGAGCTGCTCGATCGGCTGGAGTTCCCCTCCTCCGTGCGCGAGCGCGCGATCAGGGCCGCCACCGCGTCGCCCTCCCTGGCCGCGGGCCTGCAGCGCTCCCAGCTGCCCTCCGAGCTGTATGACCTGCTGGCCGACGAGCCGGCGGAGGCGATCGCGATGGCTGGAGCGCTGGCCGTGGCGTCGGACCCGGAGGGAGCCGGCCGTGCCGGGGACTGGCTCGGGCGGCTGCGCCACGTGCGCCTGCAGATCACCGGGGAGGATCTCCTCGCAGCCGGGATCCCGGCGGGGCCGCAGGTCGGCGAACGGCTCGCGGCCGCTCTGCGCCGGAGGCTGGACGGCGCCCTGGAGGAGGGCTCCGCCGCCGAGCTGGACGCGGCGCTGGAGGCCGGGGAGTGAGCGGCGGGGAGCTCGGCTTCGATCTGCCCGGGGCAGGGCGGGTCCTGTTCACGGACCGCTCCCACGGCAACCTCTCGAGCGTGGGCGGGGTCGGAGCGCAGCTCGGCGAGGCGGCCCGCGAGAGCCTGCGCGGGCGGATCGGGGTGGGTGCGCTGGCCCGCGGTTACCAGGTCCACGGCACCCGGGTGCGGCGGCTGATCGAGATCGATCCCGTCGCCGCCGCGGTGGCACGACCGCACGCCGACGAGGCCGACGGCCAGGCGACCAGCCTCGAGGCGGTGGGGACGATGGTCCTCACCGCCGACTGCCTGCCCGTGGCGGTCGGCTCGAGAGGGGCGGTGGCGATGCTCCACGCCGGCTGGCGGGGGCTCGCCGGCGGCATCCTCGAGGAGGGCATCGCGGCGGTGCGCGATCTGGGCCGGGAGGATCGGCTCGTGGCGGTCGTCGGCCCCGGGGCGGGTGTCTGCTGCTACGAGGTCGGGGAGGACGTGCACGAGGAATTCGGCGGCGCCCATCGGCACGGGACCCACATCGACCTGCGGGCGATCGCGGGGGAGCGCCTGCTCGCGTCGGGCGTCGCCGAGGTCCTCCACGCCCCGGCGTGCACGATCTGCGACGAACGCTTCTTCTCTCATCGCCGGGAAGGGCGGCTGGCGGGACGCCAGGCCGGCGTGGCATGGTTGAGCTGATCCGCGACCCCGACCCGGGGCGGATCGCGGCCAACCTCACACGCATCCGGGGCGAGCTGGAGGCGGCCGTGGCCCGCTCTCCCGCCGCCGGCACGCCCGTGGAGCGCCCCCCGGTCGAGATCCTGGCGGCCACCA
>DATFZP010000246.1:0-4251 GCA_035314405.1 Solirubrobacteraceae bacterium
CGCGGGTTGAGCGCGAGCCGCGACCCCCGCCGCCGAGGCTAGGCCTCCCCTCCGGCGGCCCGGGCGGAGCGTTTGCGCCGCGAAGAGCCGGCGGGGCGGGGCGAGGCCTTCCTGTTGGGGGCGCCACCGCGCCCGGCCGCCCGGCGCACAGGCTTGCCCGCCGACGTCGACCATACCTCGTCGAGGAACGAGGCGATCTCGTCCGTCAGTCGCTCCGGGCGCATGCGCAGCTCGACGAGGGAGTCGGCTTCGAGCAGCCTTGCGTTCGGCATCTCCTTGGCGAGCATCCCCGCATCGGAGAACGGATGGATCGGATCGCGGGGGTGGCCGAGGACCAGCGTCGGCGCCTGGAACGTACGCCGCTCCGAGCGCGGCGGGGCGATGCGACCGAAGAACAGACCCTGCATCAGCGCACCCCCGGGGCCGGGCTCCTGACGGACGACGTCGAGCATCACGTTGCCGTAGTGGGGCAGCAGCCCACGAGGCACCGCCCGGGTCATGCGGGCGAAGACCTTCATCGCGACCTCCCCGAATGTCAGGGCGACCAGCAGGGGCGTGAAGGCCAGGGCGCTGCCGAGCAGGCCGTTGTCGAGAACCGGCATCTCGATAACCAGCCCCCGCAGGCGCTCGGGCCTGCTGGCCGCCACCTCGAGCGCCGCGTTCGCGCCGAGCGAGGTCCCCATCACGACCGCCTGATCGAGCCCGAGGTGGTCCATCAGGGCGATGACCTGCTGTCCGTAGATGGCCATCGAGTAGCGCCACATGTCCCGCGGGCGATCCGAACGGCCGTGTCCGAGAAGATCGAGCGTGATCACCCTGTTGCCCCTCGCGGCAAGCGCTTCCGCCAGCGGACGGTGCATCTCCTGGGAGAGGAGCAGCCCGTGCAGGAGGATCAGGGGGCGTCCCTCCGCCGGCGAGCTCTTCGCCGTCCTTCCCCGCACCCCCGCCGAGGTCACCGCTGCCGGCCCTCCGCCGAACTCGCTGTAGGCGATCCGCTGGCCCTCGAATTTGAAGAACGCCATGCGGCCAGCCTACTACCCGCGGGCCCACCCCCTGCCCGGGCGCGATAGCTTTGGGCCGAGCCCGTTCGCTACAAAGCCCAGGAGGGACCCATGGCAAAGCAGCCCCGCATCCTCGCCGGAGAGACCGCCGCCGTCACCGGCGCAGCCCGTGGGATCGGTCGTGCCACCGCCGAAGCATTTCTGGGCCGCGGGATGAGGGTGGCGATCGGTGACGTGGACATCGACGCCGCTCGCCGCGCGGCCGCCGAGCTCGGCCCCAGCACCGTGGCGATCGCGCTCGACGTCACGGACCGCGCCTCCTTCACCGCGTTCCTCGACGACACCGAGGAGCAGCTCGGGCCCCTCGACGTGCTCGTGAACAACGCCGGGATCATGCAGGTGGGCCGCTTCATCGACGAGGACGACGTGACCGCCCGGCGAATGGTGGACATCAACATCCACGGGGTGATCCTCGGGACGAAGCTGGCGCTGGAGCGGATGATCCCCCGCGATCGCGGGCACATCGTCAACATCTCCTCCCAGGCCGGCAAGTTCGGGGCTCCGGGGGGCGCCACCTACTCGGCGACCAAGCACGCCGTCGTCGGTCTCACCGAGGCGATCCGCGGCGAGCTGCGCCTGATGGGCGCCCACGTGGACATCAGCTACGTGATGCCGGCCGTGGTCAACACCGAGCTGGGCTCGGGCCTGGGGGAGGTGCGCGGCATCCCCAACCTCGAACCGGCCGAAGTGGCCGATGCGATCGTCGAGGCCCTCCAGGAGGGCGCCGTCGATGTGTGGGTTCCGAAGAAAGCGAAACGGACGAGCCTGCTTGTGACCCTCCTCCCGCGCCCCCTCTCGGAGGGCATGGCGAGGGCGATCAAGGCCGATCGCGTGCTCGCGGGCGCCGATGCCGTCACGCGCCGCGAGTACGAGCTACGAGCCGCCCGCTCAGAGCCGGCTCTGGCGCCCGGCCCGGACTCCGAGCCGGCCCAGCTCGCCACCAGGGCCGGAGACTGACCGCGGGGGCATGGCCCGTGTCCATCGGCTAGGCTCGCGCCGATGCACGCCGCGGCCCTTCAGCTCTCGCCGATCCTGGCGGCCGAGAAGAGCAAAGTTCCGTTCTACATAGCCGGGGGACTCCTTGTCGTGTGGGCGCTGACCCTCTCACTCGTGCTCGGCATGCGCAAACCCGACTTCCCGGGGAGCCTCTCCGGTCAGCGGGCCGTCACGGCCGTCACCGCCGTGCTTGTCCTCGCGGCGGTGTCCACGGCTGTGCTCACCTCCGAGCCACCCGCCAAGTCGGCCGCGGCCACCCCGGTGGCGGGGGCCGAAAGGGGAGCACCCACCCCCGCCCCGGCGAGCAGCTCGGGTGCCGCGACGGCGCCCGCCGCCACGAGCACCGCCGCCACCCCGGCCACCCCCCAGACGGGCGCCCGCACCTCGCTCGGGCTCGCGGCGAACCCCTCGGGGCAGCTCGCCTACAACACGAAGACCCTCAGCGCGAAGGCTGGGACGGTGACCATCACGATGACCAACATGTCCCCTCTGGAACACAACGTGACGATCGCCAGCGGGAGCACCGTCCTCGCGGCGACGCCCACATTCGCCGGCGGTAGCAGGTCGGTCACCCTCACCCTGAGGCCGGGCACCTACACGTTCTACTGCTCGGTCCCCGGGCACCGTCAGGCGGGTATGGAAGGAACCCTCACCGTCTCCTCGTGACCATGAAGCTCTACGTCTGCTGGGGCACCTTCCCCACCCCTCGTCCCGGCGGCCATCCGTGCGCGAACGCCTACCACGCCCTCAAGGACGCCGGTCACGACCCCGAGGTGGTCAAGTCCTACGGCTTCGCCCCTCTGCCCGCGTTCCTCAACGCCACGAAGGGACGCCGGGAGGTGCAGGAACTGACGGGCAACCGCTGGGTCCCCACACTCGTTCTCGACGACGGCACCGTCATCGACGACTCACGAGCGATCGTCGAGTGGGCCGAGGCCAACCCGGTCTAGCTCGACAGAGCGCCGCGAGCGCTGCGGCGGCAGCGGTGGATCGCTCGTCGCCTCGACCATGTCCCTGTCGGCCATCGCGGCTGCACGCCCGAGGACGATCGCGAGCATCGCGCTGAACCCCACGGCCACGACTGCAAGCGCGACGATGATGATCACGGACAGCACCCCACGACTCTCGGCCTGATCACTTCGCCGGTTCACACTCGCACGGCCGTCGGACGGGATGCGGGTGGACCGCCGGAGCGAGGTCCCTGTCAACCGCAAAGTCTTCTACGCGAAGGCTCCGACTCCTGCCGGCGGCGTTCGCTGGGGAACGGGAGCCTGATATCGCCGCCGCGGCGAAGGGCTTTCTCAGCGCTGCGGATCGGCCGACAGACGCCACGCGAACAGGACCGCCGCCACGGAGGTAGCGAGGTTGAGGCTGGAGACCCCCGGTCGCATGGGGATGCTGATGCGCTCGTCGGCCCGGGCCGTGAGCTCGGGGCTGAGCCCGTAGCGCTCGGTGCCGAACGCCAGCACCGCCCTCGGATCCAACCCCGCCGGGTGCAGCGGGTCGCCGTCGGGGTCGACCGCGAGCAGCGGGCGGTCGAGCCGGTCGAGCAGGTCCAGGGGCCCGAGGCGGGCGACGGGGACGGCGAAGTGCAGCCCTGCCGCGCCACGTAGGGCGTCGGGGTGCCATGGATCGTGGCTGCCGGTGCTGAGCACGGCGGCGACGTCGGCGGCCGCCGCGACCCGTACGCAGGCGCCGAGGTTGCCGAGGTCCCGGGGGTCCTCGAGCAGGACCACCGGCCCCGGCCCGTCCAGGCGAAGCACGGCCGCCGGATCGACCGTCGGGCGCTCGGCCAGGGCCATCACCCCGGTGGCCGGCGTGAGCGGGGCCAGTTGCCCGAGAACCGCCGGATCGACGGCCCGGGCGAGCTCCCCGATCCGCTCCCTGAGGTCGGGGGCGAGCAGCTCCAAGAGCCGGTCGAGCTCGAGCGGATCGTCGGTCACGACCTCCAGGACGGTGGCCCCGAAGCGGAGTGCGTGCTTGAGAGGGTGGAAGCCTTCGAGCACCGCGAGCGAGGGATCGCGCCGCGCGCGTCCGAAGCGCGGGATGAGCGATCCGTCTTGCACGTGGCGATGATCTCATGCGGGCAAATACACTTCACCCCCCGATGAAGCTCGAGGGCATACACCACATCACCGCGATCACCGGCGACGCGCCGGGCAACGTCGAGTTCTACACCGGTGTGCTCGGGCTG
>DATFZP010000247.1:0-2500 GCA_035314405.1 Solirubrobacteraceae bacterium
GACTCCACCGCCTCCGAGCCGCCGGAGGTGAAGAACACGCGGTTGAGGTTCCGGGGGGCCAGCTCCGCCACGCGGGCGGCCAGCTCGATCGCGCGGGGGTGGGCGTAGCTCCAGTTCGTGTAGAAGCCGAGCTCGCCGGCCTGGCGGGCGGCGGCATCCCCGAGCTCGGTGCGGCCATGGCCGATGTTCACGCAGAACAGCGCGGACAGCCCGTCGAGGTATCGCTTCCCGTGCTCGTCGTAGACGTAGCAGCCCTCGCCCCTCACGATCACCGGCACGTCGGCCTCGACGTAGGTGCCCATCCGCGTGAAGTGCATCCACAGGTGCCGTTTGGCCAGATCCTGCAGGTCACCGGTCATGGAGGACCCCGCTTTCTCGATAGCCACTGGACAGTGCGGACAACGCTACTCCATGCGGATTCGCTCAGCAACCATCCCCCAGGTCAACGAGCCACGCCCGGATTGTACGAAGTGTACATCGCCCGGAGGAGGTTTTGGGACTCCTGACCCTTGCACCGCCGCCGCCCGAGAGCGTAGCTTTCAGCACTACGGTGCCGTAAGCACCCGGCAACGACCCACGGGGAGGGAACGAGATGGCGATCGAGTCCACATCTGAAGCCGGAGCACCGGCGTCCTCGCAGGTCCAGGACAAGGGGCTCAAACAGGGAGCCATCGGCTACATCTCGAACATCGTCATCGGGGTCGCCTCGACCGCGCCCGCATACTCGATGGCCGCGACCCTCGGGTTCATCGTGGCGGTCACCGGGGTCGGCGTGCACGCCCCGGCGGTGATGCTGGTGGCGTTCATCCCGATGCTGCTCGTCGCCTCCGCCTACAAATACTTCAACCGCGCCGACCCGGACGCCGGCACGACCTTCGCGTGGACCACGCGCACGTTCGGGCCCTCGACGGGCTGGATGAACGGCTGGGCGATCTTCCTCGCGGACGTGATCGTGATGGCCTCGCTGTCGGACATCGCCGCCATCTACACGTTCAAGCTGTTCGGCTTCACCGAACTCGGCGAATCCAAAGCGGCGATCATCATCGCTGCGGTCCTGTGGATCGTCCTGATGACCTGGATCTGCTACCGCGGCATCGAGCTCTCGGCACGCATCCAGCAGGTCCTGCTCGGCGCCGAGGTCTTCATTCTCGTGCTCTTCTCGGTGGTCGCGTTCGCGAAGGTCTACGGCAGCCACCCGCCGTCCGGCTCGATCAAGCCGTCCCTGTCGTGGATCAACCCCTTCGCGATGAACTTCGGCGATCTGACCGTCGCGCTGCTGCTGGCGGTGTTCATCTACTGGGGCTGGGATTCGGGGGTGGCTGTCAACGAGGAGTCCGAAGATCCCGCCGAGGGGCCGGGCAAGGCGGCGGTCGTCTCGACGATCCTGCTCGTGCTCATCTACGTCCTCGTCACGGCCTCCGCCCAGTCCTTCCACGGCGTCGGCTTCCTGACCAACGAAGCCAACCAGGAAGACGTACTCAACGCCCTCGGAACCGGCGTCCTCGGCGAACCCCTGAACAAGCTCCTGATCATCGCCGTGCTCACGTCGGCGTCGGCCTCGACCCAGACGACGATCCTGCCCACGGCCCGCACGACGCTGTCGATGGCGCACTGGAAAGCGGTCACCTCGCTGCTCTCCCGTGTCCACAAACGCTACCTCACCCCGACCGTCTCGACGCTCGGCTTCGGCCTGCTCTCGATCATCATCACGGTGCCCCTGCTGCTCGCCCACGGGAGCGTCCTGGAAGACTCACTCACCGCGATCGGCTTCCCGATCTGCTTCTACTACGGCTTCACGGGTGTCGCCTGCGGCTTCTACTACCGCAAGGACCTGAAAGAAAGCGCCCGCAACTTCCTGTTCCTCGGCCTCGGCCCGATGATCGGCGGCCTGATGCTGTTCGGGATCGGGGTCAAGGCGGCGATCTACTATGGCCACGCCGAAAACGTCTCGTCGAAGCCGATCCTTGGGATCACGCTGCCCCTGTGGATGGGCATCGGCGGGATGATCCTCGGCTTCATCATCATGCTCATATCGCGGCCGTACTTCCGCGAGTTCTTCTCACGCAAGCCCGAAACGGCGCCGCCCGGCCTGCTCGAGCAGCCCCCGCCGACGGGGCCGGTGCCCGCCGCGGTCGACTTCTGAGGACGGTCACCCGCCGCGCTGGGCAGCGGCGCCGAGCGGACCGCCTCGGCGCCGCCTGCTAGGCGCTCATCTCGAGCTGGCCGTGGGGTGAGCCGTACTCGGCGAGCAGCGAGAGGAAGGGGGCGGGAGGGAAGGCCTCCGGGCCGAGCACACCGGTGGCCTTCCAGTCGCCGCGGTCGAGCAGCTCGAGCGCCACGGCGGGGTTGATGGCCGTCTGCCAGACGACCGCCTGGCAGCCGTAGTCGCGCATCGTCTGCTCGTTGTCGACGACGTGGTAGAGGTACGTGGAGCGTGGCTGTCCATCGCGGCCGGTCCCCGTCACCCAGGTGCCGGCGCAGGTGCGCCCGCGCATGCGCT
>DATFZP010000248.1:0-10989 GCA_035314405.1 Solirubrobacteraceae bacterium
TCGCCACGAGCGCGATCCTGGCCGGCCACACCCGGCCGCGGGCCCTCGTGAACGCCCCGTCCTGCTCGTCGGGGACGCCGTCGGGTCGCCCGCCGCCCAGCGGCAGGCGGTGAAGAGGGAGGGTGCTCGCGTCGCTCGCCATCGTGGGAGAAGCCACGATATCCGTCGAAAACGAAGAGGGCTCGCCTGAGCGAGCCCTCGAACGGTGTGTCTAGGTGGGGACGCTCAGAGCGCCTGGACGTTTACGGCCTTGGGGCCCTTGTCGCCCTGCTCGGGGTCGTAGGAGACCTTCGCCCCCTCCTGCAGAGAGCGATAGCCCTCGCCGTTGATGCCGGTGTGATGGACGAAAAGGTCCTTGTCACCGTCATCCGGGGTGATGAAACCGAACCCCTTGTCGTCGCTGAACCACTTGACAGTGCCGGTAGGCATGTGTGAACTCCTCCACGGTATGTGCGTGCTGCTACGCGGAGGATGCTGCTCAGAGCTTCGACCTGCGAGCGCTTGCACTACTTACGCCGGTTTTTCTCTCCGGCCAATCACGACGACGGTAGCACGTCCTAGCCGGCGGATGTTGTCCCGATGTTGTCCTGGCCCCCCGGCTGGCCCCGGGCCCGGACCCGCCGTCGCGAGGAGCGGGGGGCCCGGTGGGGCTACTGTGGGCGCGGTGGCGGACCATCCGGAAAAGCCGGGCGAGGGACCCTCGCCCCCGCTGCGGCTGAGCCGCCTGCTGCCGGCGGGCGAGCCTGCCTCGGTGTCCGAGATCGTGGAAGGGCTCGGCCTGTGGCAGCGTCCGGGTCGGGGAGGCACGCCCGACCGCCCCCGGACGTTGCTCAACATGATCAGCACCGCCGACGGCCTCGCGGCGCTCGCCGGGCGATCCGGCCCGATCAGCGGGCCGGCCGACCGGGAGATGTTCCACGGCCTGCGTCTGGCCGTCGACGGGGTGCTCGTCGGGGCCGGAACGGCACGCGCCGAGCGCTACGGCCGGCTGATCGGGGATCGCTCGCGCCGCGAGCTGCGACTCCGGCGCGGCCTGACCGAGGAGCCGCTCGCCTGCATCGTCTCCTCGCACCTGGCGATCGACCCCGGGCTGCCGCTGCTGGCCGAGCCGGCCGCACGGGTGGCGATCCTCACCCCGAGCGAGGGCGAGCTCGCCCCGTGCGCCGCCTCGGTCCAGTACGTTCGCGCCCGCAGAGAGGACGGCGGGCTCGATCTCACCCGCGCCCTGCGGGAGCTCGCGGAGCGCTTCGACGTGCGCTCGCTCCTGTGCGAGGGGGGGCCCCACCTGGCCGACGAGCTGCTCGCGGCCGGCCTGCTCGACGAGCTCTTCCTGTCCCTGGCGGCGAAGCTCGCCGGCGGCGATGAGGGCGGGGGCGGGCTGCGCATCCTCGCCGGCCCCGTGCTCGACCCGGTCGTCGAGCTCGAGCTCCTCGGCGTGCTCGAGCACGACTCCCACCTGTTCCTGCGCTACGGCGTCGCGGCGCCGGTCCGCGTCTCCCGGGAGACGACCCCGAGCAGCTCGCTGGCGAGGTGACGGCCCTGTGAGGCGACCAGCGGGGTGGCGGATATCCGCACCACGACCTCGTCCCCGTCGAGCTCCTCGAGGGTGATCCGGGGAGCGTCGCGCAGCGGCGTCTGGAGCGACTTCTCGAGAACCTCCTGCAGATCGCCGGGGGTCATGCCCGCTCGCAGCCGGGCGCGCAGGTTCACCGCCTCGGGCTCCCTCAGCGGCAGCACCGCGACGTTCAGCACGACGCTGTTGGGCACCATGATCGAGTCGTCCCCCGTCGCGAAGGTCGTGTAGAGCAGCCCGAGCGAGCTGACCGTTCCCTCGATCTGGCCGGCGAGCGGCCCGCCCTGCAGCCTTACCCTCTCCCCCACCCGGAACGGGCGGGCGCTGAGCAGCACGGTGCCCGCGATCAGGTTGCCGAGCGTCTGCTGGGCCGCGAGGCCGAAGATCACCGCGGTGAACGCCCCCCCGAGGGCGAGCGTCCGCGTTTCCACGCCCGCGACCCTGAGCGCCACGAACAGCGCCACCACGACGGTTGTGAAGCGGATCACGAAGCCGACGGTCCCCGCCGTCGCGGGGTCCAGGCGCCGGAACAGCGGCGGGCCGAGACCCCTGCCGATGTCGCGGGCGATCGCCCAGCCGAGGATCACGAGGACCGCAACGGTGACCACCGTGACCGGCGTTTCGAGACCTTCCAGGGAGCTCGTCGGCGGATGCCCGTGCGTCCCCGGCGTCGTCGTGCCGAGGAGGCTGGCGCGGTTGTCGTAGAGGAGCACCACGCCGATGAAGACGGGGATCAGGATCAGCGCCTCGAGCCGCGCCCGCTTGACCACGCGGGGGTTTATCTGGCGCAGCAGCCCGACCTCCTTCCACGCCTGGCTGCGGGTCTCGAACATCTTCTGGGGTGGCCTGGGAGCGCTCATGCACCCCCAATGATGGCGGCTATCGGGATCTCTTCCGGCCGGCGGCGAGCACCGTCCGCCGACTCGGGGCCCGGTGCCGCCCCGTGTTCTAGGATTTCGCCAGCATGAACCCGAACCTGCGCAGGCTGGTCATCCCCGCGGTCGCCCTCGGCGTCCTGTTGATCGTGGTGGCGGTGATCTACTTCGTCACGCCCGAGCACTCCCTCCCCTCGTTCTTCCCCGGTCACAGCTCGGCGACGAGCAGCGAAGCCGACCACCACCACACCAAGCACGGGATCGCGGCCCTGATCGTGGCGCTCGCCTGCTTCGCCTTCGCCTGGTTCCAGACGGGTCCGAAGTCCGGTTCGGACGCCTCCGCCGCCTAACCGAGGGCGAACACCAAGGTGCAGGTCGTGCCCATCGCGATGCAGTAGATCCCGAACGGCGTCAGCCGGTTGCTCTGGAAGAAGCGCAGCAGGAACTTCACCGCGAAGAACGTGGTGGCACCGGCGCACACGCCCGCGACGAGCGCCGGGCCGCGCACGCCGTTGCCCTCCGAGCCGAGCAGTTCGGGGAGCTTCAGCGCCGCCGCGGCCAGGATCACCGGCGTCGCCAGCAGGAACGAGAAGCGGGCGGCGTCGTCGTTGGAGAGCCCCGCCAGCAGCCCTCCCCCCATCGAGAAGCCCGATCGCGAGATCCCCGGCACGAGCGCCGCCGCCTGGGAGGTCCCGACGCCGATCGCCTGTCTCCAGGAGAGCTTCGAGAGCCTCCCGTCGACGTCGCCCGTGTAGTCGCCGGGGCGGGGCGGACGGCGGCGCAGCCGCTCGAACAGGAGCAGCGCCAGCCCGTTGACGATCAGGAACGCAGCGGCGATCTGGGCCGAGGCGAACAGCTCGCGGAGGGGTTCCTGCAGCAGCAGGCCGATGATCCCGACGGGGATCGTGCCCGCCACCAGCAGCCAGCCGAGCCGGGCGTAGGTGTCGTCGCTGCGGATCTCCCGCATGCGCAGCGAGCGCCACAGCCCCTTGACCACCTTCACCCAGTCGTCGATGAACAGCCCCAGCAGCACCAGCGCCGTGCCGAGGTGGGTGGCCACCAGGAAGGTGAGAAAGAACTTGTCGTTCTGGTGGATGTTCCAGCCGAACAGCCGCGGCAGCAGGACCGCGTGGCCCAGGCTCGAAACGGGGAACGGCTCGGCGATGCCCTGGGTGATCCCGAGGATCACCGCCTGGAAGTAGGAGATCGGATGCACGGGTGCGACAGCTTATGGCGTGCCCCGGTCCCCCGCCGCGGCCGTACTCTGCAGCCGATGCCGGCCACCCGGACACAGCTCGCGCCGTCGCTGAGGCAGATGGTCCGCGAGTGGGGACGGATCGGCTGCGTGGGCTTCGGCGGGCCACCCGCCCACATCGCGCTCCTGAGAGAGCTGTGCGTGGACCGCCATCGCTGGCTCAGCGCCGCCCAGTTCGAGCGGGCGCTCGCGGCCGCCAACGTGCTGCCGGGTCCGGCCTCCACCCAGCTCGCGATCTACTGCGCGTGGCGCGTGCGTGGCGACCGGGGGGCGCTCGTGGGAGGCCTCAGCTTCATCCTCCCCGGGCTGATCCTCATCATCCCCCTGTCGGTCCTGTTCCTGGCGAGCTCACCACCGACGCTCCTCCGGGCTGCGGGGGCCGGCGCGGGAGCGGCCGTCGCCGCGGTCGCAGTCGCCGCCGGCCTCGGGGTGGGCATACCGAGCTGGAAGCGGGCCCAGGCCGGCGAAAGGCCGCTGCTGCTGGCATACGCCCTCGCGGGGGGCGCCGCCGCCGCGACCCTCGGACCGTGGCTGGTGCTCGTCCTGCTCGGCTGCGGCGCGGCGGAGCTCGCCCGATCGGCCGTGGAGAGGGGACGGACGGGGGCCGGCGCCTGGCTGGCCCCCGGCTGGCTGTCGGCGGGGCGGGCCGCCGAGCGGGTGGGCCGCTGGCTTCACCGGCTCCCGCCGCTCGCCGCCGCCGAGCCCGCGGGCGTGGCCGCCCTCGCGTGGACGGCGCTGAAGGTGGGGGCGCTCTCCTTCGGCGGGGGGTTCGTGATCGTCCCGCTGATGCAGGCCGACGCCGTGAGCACCTACCACTGGATGACCCACGAGCAGTTCCTGAACGCCGTCGTCCTCGGGCAGGTCACACCGGGGCCCGTGACCCACACCGTGGCGTCGGTCGGCTACTCGGCGGCGGGGATCCCGGGAGCCCTGCTCGCCTCGGCCGTCGCCTTCGCCCCATCGTTCGCCTTCGTCCTGTTCGGCGCGGCCCGCTTTGAGCGGCTGCTCGCGGACAGGCGGGCGCTCGCGTTCCTCGCGGGGGCCGCCCCGGCCGCCGCCGGGGCGATCATCGGCGCCGCGATCCCGCTCGCGTCCTCGCTCGTGGAGGGCTGGCAGCTCGTGGTGCTCGCGGCCGCCGCCGTGGCCCTGCTCGTGCTCAGACGGGGCGTCGTGCCGACGCTGCTGCTCGCCGGCGGCGCGGGCATCGCCGTGGCCCTGCTGGGCGGTCCGGTGCCCGCCTGAGGGGCGCAGAGCACCCGCGGAGCCCCGACACGGCCCCGCGGGGTGACGAGGACTTCACCGAGCGATAACACGATCGTTCCCGGTTGGTCACAAAAAACCGCACTTTGCAGGGAAATCTATTTGCTATGGATGGTCACGGATCGACAACCATGACGCTCAACCAGACCACGAGGGTCGACATGCACTGCCACTCGACAGCTTCGGAGGAGTCGAAGCTCGGCGTGCAGAGGGCGCTCGGGCTGCCGGAGTGCGCCACGCCCCCGCAGGAGGTCTACGAGCTGGCCAAGCGCCGGGGGATGGACTTCGTGACGATCACCGATCACGACACCATCGCCGGCGTGCTCGAGATCGCCGATCGCCCCGACGTCTTCATATCCGAGGAGCTGACCGCCCGCTTCCGCGGGGAGCCCCAGGCGGTGCACGTCCTCTGCTACGACATCTCCCCGCAGGACCACGACTGGCTGCAGGCCCACAGCGGGGACGTGGAGCTGTGCGCCGGGTACATGTGCGAGCGGGAGATCGTGTGCGCGCTCGCCCACCCCTACTACACGGTCTCCGCCCCCCTCACGGCCCGCCACCGCCGCCGTCTGGCCGAGCTGTTCGGCGTGTGGGAGGTCCGCAACGGCGCCCGCGCCCGCGAGCTCAACCGCCCGGCGGCCACCTACGTGGCGACCCGTGACGGGATCGGCATCGCCGGCAGCGACGACCACGCAGGCGTGGACATCGGGCGCACGTACACCGAGGCGCCCCCCGCGGTGTGCCCGGAGGAGTTCCTCGCCCACGTGCGGGCGGGCCGGGTCGAGGCGAAGGGCGCCCAGGGAAGCGCGGCCAAGTGGGCCCACGCGGCGATCGCGCTGGCCGCCCGCTCGCTCGGCCGGGGACCCGCCACAGACGGGGCCGCCCGCCCCGACCCCGGTCGCGTCCTGGGGATGGCCGGCCGGCTGCTGAGCGAGGCGGACGCCCGCGAGGGGGTGACCTGCACCGAGGTCAGCCCGGACGATGCCCGCTGCCTGCTGCGCGCCTGGCTGGCCGCGGTGGAGCTCGACCACCTCGACGAGCAGGGGCTGATCGCCTTCATGCAGGACGAGTCGTTCAGCCACTCGGACCTCTACCGCCGCGCCTGCCGCCTGCATGAGCGCAAGCTGGGAGCGGCCGTGGCGGTGGCGGTGCGGGCGGTGGGCGGCGAGGCCGACGTGCTGGCAGCCGCCGAGGGGCTGTTCGAGGCCTGCACGGCGGCGATCCCCTACGCACCCGCCACCGCGTTCCTCGCCAACGAGCAGGCCAAGCTGGCGGCGATCCCCGACGGGGCCCGCCGGCGCCTGGGCCGGCCCTCCGGCGACGCGCCCTTCGAAGACGGGGAGACCCCCCGCGTGGCGATCCTCGCCGACGGCATCGGCTCGACCCACGGGGTCACCCGGACGATCGAAGAGATCCGCCAGCGAGGCGTCCCGGGATTCGAGATCGAGGTCGTGGGGACCGATCCCGAGGTCGACCGGCGCCTGCCCGGGGTCGCGGAGATCGATGTGCCCTTCTACCCGGGGCTGCGGATCGGCGTGCCGAGCCTCCCCGGTGCCCTCCAGGCGCTCGCCGACGGGTGCTTCGACGCGATCCACGTCTGCTCGCCGGGCCCCGCCGGAGTCGCCGGCGCGCTCGTCGCGAAGGCTCTCCGCCTGCCCCTGATCGGCAGCTACCACACCGAGCTGACCGCCTACGCGGGTCTGCGCTCGGGCGAGCGGAGGATCGCCGACGCGATGGCGATGGCCGTCAGCTCCTTCTACAACGCCTGCGACGTGGTCCTGTCCCCCAGCGACGCATCCGACGCCGCACTGAGCGCGATCGGGATGCCGGCCGAGCGGGTGCGCCGCTGGGGCCGGGGCGTGGACACCTCCCGCTTCGACCCGGAGCTGCGTGAGGACTCGCTGCTGCCGGGGGAGGTCACCGTCATGTACTCGGGGCGGGTCACCCGCGAGAAGGGAGTCGAGCTGCTCGTCGAGTCGTTCCTTCGGGCCCGCGCGGAGGACCCCCGTCTGCACCTCGTGCTGGCAGGAGGAGGACCCGAGGAGGAGCGGGTGCGCGACCGCGTCGGCGAGTACGCGACGTTCCTCGGCTGGCTGACCGGCGATGAGCTGGCACGCGCCTACGCGAGCGCCGACATCTTCCTGTTTCCGAGCGCAACCGACACCTTCGGACAGGTGATCCTCGAGGCGCAGGCCAGCGGCCTGCCGGTGGTGGCAGTCGCCAGGGGCGGGCCGCTGTCGCTCGTGCAGGACGGCGACAGCGGCCTGCTGCGGGAGCCCGACGCGCAGGAGCTGGGCCGGGCCGTGCTCGAGCTGGCCCGCTCCCCCCTGCTGCGCGGGCGCCTCGCCGCCGCCGCGCTGCGGTCGGTGCGCCGGCGCACGTGGGAGGGCGCGCTCGAGCGCCTCGCCGAAGGCTACCGCCGGGCCCTCGGGGGCGACGGCAGCGAGCTGGCCCTCGACGCGGCCGTGGGAGACGATCGTGCCGCCTGAGCAGCGAACCATCGCGGTCGCCCTGCACGGGATCGAGCCGGCGACCTTCGAGCGCTGCGCGGTGATCCGCGACTGGCTCGACGACCACGGCGTGGACCGGGTCACCCTGCTCGTGATCCCGGCCCGCGACCTGCATCCCGTGGGGGAGCGCTCCCCGGAGATGATCGAGTGGCTGGACGAGCGCCGGCGGGCGGGGGACTCGATCGCCCAGCACGGCTTCCGGCACGTGCGGCTGCGCGCCGGCACCTCCGCCCACCAGATGCTGGGGCTCACCCACGGCCAGCGGACCGGGGAGTTCGTGGGCCTGAGCAGCGAGGAGACGCGCCGGGCGGTCGACGCCGGCTGGCGGGTGCTGAAGCTCGCCGGCATCGAGCCCGACGGCTTCGTCGCCCCCTCCTACGCCTACACCACCGCTCTGCGCCGGGCACTCAGCCTGAAGTTCCGCTGGTGGGCGGGCCTGATGCGGGTGCACCGCGCGCCAGCTCGGGTGCCGGAGGTCGCGCTCGCGCTCGACGGACCGCCGGCCGAGGCCGTCGCCTGCGAACTGCCGCCGGGCGAGCGCGCGCTTCTGTCGCCCGCCTGGACCCTCACCGCCGCCCGACCCCTCGGACGCGCACTCTCGCCCTCCGTCGTCCGGCTGGGCTCGCTGCTGCCCACCCGCACGCTGCGGCTCGACCTGCACCCCGCCGACCTCCAGCACCCGCGGCACATGATGGCCCTCGAGTGGGTTCTCGCCCGCGCCGCCTCCCGGCGCGTCGCCGTCACCTATCGCGAGCTCGCCGGAGCCTGACGGGCCGAGGCCCGGCGAGCGGGGTCGACCCCGGCACCCCGCGCGCGCCGCCCGGCCCCGCTGATCAGCCGGAGGGCTTGCTCGTGAACAGCGCCGGTTCGAAGGACTTGACGGCCGGGAGGCCCGCGTAGCCGAGGTGCTTGAGGGAGAAGAGGTCCTCGATCGTGCGCAGCAGGGAGAAGTGGTTGAACTTTTCCTGGGAGATCTTTTTCCCGGGCACGTAGGGGGAGAGCAGCAGCGCCCCCACCGTCCCGCCGCCCTTCGCCGAGCCGCCGCCACCCAGTTCGCGGGGCAGGTTGGGGAAGCTCGGCTGACCGCAGCAGGAGCTCGAGTCGGCGAATTCGCCGCTCGAGGGGGCCTGATCGACGGTGATCACGAGCAGCCCCGCTTCCTTGTAGGCCTTCGAGCCGAGGATCTCCGGAACCACCTGCTGCAGGAAGGCGTTCGCCGGGAGAAGCCCGGCGGTCGCCCCGGGGGTGCAGGGGGTGGGGTTCCCGTCGTGGCAGCGGTCGGGAACGATGTAGGAGAAGGCGGGGGTGCGGGCGGGGGAGCCGAGGTCCCCGGCGAGCTTGTCGAGCCCGACGTCGCCGCTCGCGCACGCGGGCGTGCCGACGATCGAGGAGAAGTACACGAACGGGTTGCGGAACGTCGCGTAGGCACCCGTGCTCGCTTCGGCGTTGGACGTCGGATCGGACGCTCCCAGAGAGGGGTGGGCGCAGGCGCCGCCTGCCGCGCCGGGTTCGTCGATGCCCTGCACGTAGGCCCGCCAGGCGAGGTGCTTCTGCGACAGCTGCCCCGCGAGCGTCTGGGTGGACTTCGGGTAGATGCAGCCGTTGCCGAGCACCTGTTCGGAGGACCCGGTCCTCGCGGGGGAGATGGCGGCGTAGGTGGGGCAGTTGGCGGCGCCGGCGACGGTCGGCCCCTGACCGCTCAACAGGGCGACCTCGTTCGGCAGCTCTTCGTGGGAGACGGCGTCATAGCGCACCAGCAGCTCGCCTTTGCGCTCGAGCGTGTGGGCGAGGTACCTCGCGGCGGATTCGGGCCCGAAGACCGCGGAGTAGGGCTGGTTGGAGAGCGTGATCAGGAACACGTGCTTGATCGGAGGGAGCTTGGTGGCGACTTCTCCGGCGGAGGCTTCCGAGGAGGAGCCTTCTTCGGAGGAGCCGGAGGCAGCCTTCGTGGAGGCTGCCGTCGTGGTCGTGCTCGCTGTCCTCGTGGGGGTCGCTTCCGGTTCCGAGCCACTCGATTCGCTCGCGGAGGAGGACGAGGAGGGGCTGGTCGAGGTGGCCGGTCCCTTGCCGGCGCCGGCCGGCAGGACGATCCGCAGGGGCGGGTGTGCTTCGGCCGCGAGGGTGTCCGCCACCCGGCTGCCGGCGGCGGCTCCCAGCAGCACGCCGAAGGCCAGGAACGCAAGCACCATCAGCGCCGCGATCCCAGGCGGGGGAAGGTGCAGGCCGGAGGACCGCGATGCGCCGGCGGTGGCGGGAGCCGGCTCGGCCTGCTGCTGCGGCGCGGCGCCGGCGGCGGTGGTGCCCCGCCCTTCCCAGCTTTCCCCGGCCCCACTCATCAGCGCCTCGAGCTGGGGACTGCGCGATCCGACCCTCGCACCGCAGTTCAGGCAGTAGTTCTGACTCCCCGCCAGCGGCGAGCCGCACTCCTCGCACGACGTTGGGCGCCCGTCGGCCACGCTCGGAGCCCCCTATGCGTCGCCGCTGGAGCCGGCGTCGGCGCCGGGCCGCGGCTCGGGCGCGAGCAGTGCGTCCATGACGGCCGTCGACTGCTCGTCCGGGGAGGCGGCGGCGCTGCTCGGCAGCCGCTCCATCAGCATCGTCCCGCACTGCCAGCAGTACAGCGCCCCCCGGCTGTGGGGAGCCCTGCACGTGGGGCAGTTGCCCGCCACCCCGTCTTCCTCCATGCGCAGGAGCCGCTCGACCTCCGCCAGTTCCGCGTCGCGTTCCTGCAGGATCGCCGCACGGCGCACGAGCACGTCGAGGCGGAAGTGATCCCGTATCGCCATCTCGTAGGTGAGCCCACCGAGATCCCAGTTGAGCTCGGTGACCTGTTCTGCGAGCGTGTCCCGCCGGCGGCGCAGATCCGACCGTCCGTCGAGCCCCGGCGCCCCCGGGGACGACCCCGCGGCCTGGGCCGGAGGCTGAGAGGGCGCTCGGGACGGGGGCATGACCACCGCCGGCCCGCTCACCGGCGGCCCGCTCACCGCCGGGGCAGCGACGGGGGCCGTGCTCGGCGGCGCCGGCGGCGCGCTCACCGGCGGCCCGCCCTGCCCTTCAGGGGGCGTCGCCCGTCCGTTTCCTTCCCTGGGGGTCGCGTCGCGGAGGATGCCCATCGCTCAGCCGGTCGAGACCACGTTGGGGAGGGCCTTGGACCGTTCCTCATAGCTCTTGCCTTTGGTGCCTTTGAGACTTTCGAGGACGGTCGGGGGGGCGGGGTGGGCCTCGCTCGAGCCGACCCCCCCGGAGGAACCTTCCGAGGATGAGCCGGAGCCGCCGTTGGAGACTTGCACGACGGTCGCCGTGGGGAAGCTCTTCTTGAGGGCCGTGAGCGCCTTCTCGGCTTCGGCCTTCTTGTGGTAGTCGCCGGAGTAGATCACGTAGTTGCCGGTGGTGAGGCTGCTGAATTCTTCGGACTTCAGGGCCCCCACGGCTTTCGCGCCCTTTGCCGTGGCGGCCGACTTGGCGGATTCGACCGCGCTCACGCTCGTCCCGGACACCGGAAGGGTCTGCAGTTGG
>DATFZP010000249.1:0-2447 GCA_035314405.1 Solirubrobacteraceae bacterium
CGTGGCAGCCGGACCGCCGTCGCCGTCAGGCTGCTCAACACCAGCGCCCACCCGCAGACCGAAGTTCCGTTGCTCGTGGACGTCGTCGGCAAGGACGGCAAGACGCTCTACACCAACGCCACGGGTGGGTTGGAACCCTCCCTGCAGCGGATCGGGGTGCTCGAGCCCGGGCGGCAGGAGTGGTGGGTCAACGACCAGGTGCTCACCTCCCAGCCGGCCGCGAGCGTCACGGTGCGGGCGGGCACCGGCGGGAGAGGCACGACGACGGGCGCCGTCGACGCCGTCGGCGTGTCCCTCTCACAGCAGAGCGGGCTTCCCGTGCTGGGCGGCGGCCTCGTCAACCACGCCGGCGCCTCCGCCAGCAAGGTGCCCGTGTACGCCGTGGGGCTCCGTGGCGGGCGGATCGTGGCGGGCGGCCGCGCCGTGGTGGAAACGGTGCCCGGGCACTCGAGCACGCCGGTGCCGTTCCAGATCTTTCTCGTGGGCGACCCCACCGGGGCGAGTTTCCAGGTGACCGTCGCACCGGCGGCGGGGTGAGAGGCGTGGCGAGCATGAACCTCAGCCCCGTGCCCTCCGAGAGCCTGACGTGCGTGAGCTGCTCGGCGCCCCTTCTCGCCGACCAGCGTTACTGCCTGTCCTGCGGGCAGCCGTGCTCGCCGGTGCGACTGGCCTTCCTCGACGTGCTCGAGGGCGAACGGCAGGCGTCCGGCCAGACCGCCGCGTTCACGAGCGCGACGGTCGCCTACGCGCCCCTGATGGAGCCCGCGAGCGGCGTCCCCGGGTGGCTGCGCCGCTACTCGGGGCTGTTCGCGGTGCTGTCCGTGCTGCTGATGGCGATGATCATCGGGCTGCTCGTAGGCCACTGGGTCACGCAGAGCAAGGCGCCCTCGGCGCAGGTGGTCAAAATCGAGGGTCTCGGCACGATCGCATCGACGGCCGCCACCACCCCCGCCTCGAGCGGGGGCGCCACCCCCGCGGCCGCCTCGAGCTCGTCCAAGAGCAAGAGCGAAGCGGAAGAAATCGCGAAGGAAGAAAAGGCCGAAAAGAGCACTCCGCCGCCGCCTGCGCCCGTCAAAGTGAGCTCCGCGAGCCTGCAGAAACTCACCACCTCGACGGGCAAGAAGCACGAGGAAGAAATCGCCAAGCTCGGCAACAAACCGATTGAAACCAGCGGCGGCTCGGGAGCGTCCACCCCCAGCAGCAGCGAATCGAGCAAGCCCATCGGTGGCGGCTCGAAGGTGGAATCGATCGAATGACGGCGGCGACCGGATCGGGACGATGAGCGGACTGAACGGCCGCACGCCCCCCGCGGCTGACAGCGGCGATCAGCTGCCCCCCACTGCCGTGGTGCTGCCGGTCGGCGGGATCGTGGCGAGCGAGCAGCCGCCGTCCGTCGGCTCGATGGCGGACCTCCGCCGCCAGCGGCGCGAGCTGGCGGAGCACGTCGCAGCCCTCACCTGGGATCTCGGAGGTCTCGCCTACGAGATGGCGATCCGCGACCACTACCGCCTGGATGTCCTCGCCCGCAAAGCGGCCGAACTGCAGGAGGCCGACGCCCAGCTCGGCGAGCTGCAGCGGCTGCTGTCCGCGGCGGAGTCCGGAATCGACGGGCAGTGCCGATCGTGCGGCGCCGTCCACAGCCGCGGGGCGGCGTACTGCTGGCACTGCGGCGCGCCGCTGCTCGCGGAGGGCCGCCCGACGGTGCTCGGAGGCGAGCGGGCGCCCGTGGATCACCAGCACCCGGCCTGAGCCGCGGGGTCGGCCCGCGCGAGCGCTCGGCGCTGAGCGCCGGCCGCTCCGAGCGTCCCGTGGAGAGCGCTAGGCGGAGTGCGTCGGCTCGGCCGGCGGCTGCGCGGGAGCGGCCGCCGCGACCTGGCTGGCGGGCGTCACCTGGCTGGCGGGCGTCGTCTCGGCGCTCTGCTGCGGCGGTCCCGGCATCAGCGTCGAGGTCTTGGACTCACCGCTGACCGAGTCCTTGAACTCGCGCATCCCCGAGCCGAGCGAGCGCCCGATCTCCGGAAGGCGCTTGGCGCCGAACACGAGCAGCAGGATCACGACGAGGAACGCGATGTGGAGTGGGTTGTCGAGTCCCATGGGATGTCCAGTCTAGGCGATCGCGCCACCCTCGTGCGGGCCGGCGCCCGAAGGCCGTGGCTAGGGAGCGTCCGCGCGGAGCGTCCGCCGCACCACCTGAGCGGCCACGATCACCAACAGCCCGGCGAACGCGTCCCGCAGGACGGTGCCGGAGAGGGCGTTGGCGAGCACCACCCCCGCCGCCGCGCCCACGACCGAGAGGACCCCGAGCAGCAGGGCGTCCGACCGGCGCACGTTTCCGTAGCGATCCTGCCGGTAGGTGCCCACCACCGCCACGGGGACGATCGCGAGCAGTGAGGTGGCCTCCGCCTGATGCTGGTCGAGCCCCAGGAAGATCACGAGGCCCGGCACGA
>DATFZP010000250.1:0-8340 GCA_035314405.1 Solirubrobacteraceae bacterium
GCATCAGCATCCCCCACACCAGCCACGCGAGGACGAACGTGAGGAGCACCGCCGCAACGGCCGTGGCTGCCTGGCCGTCGAAGGGCATGGCGCTCGCGGGAGCCGGCACGGCGGGGGCGGCTGTGAGGATCCCGAGACCGCCGAGGGCGTAGGCGAGAACCGCACAGACGAACACCGGCACCGAGCACGCGAGCGCCCACAGCGTCCATCGCCCGACGGGCATGCGGCGCCTGCGCAGGCGGGCGAAACCGTCGGCCGTGGTGATCAGGGGCGCCAGCAGCATCGTGCCCACGAGCAGCCGCAGCACCCACGCCGGGAGCGTCTTGCGCTGCAGCTGCAGGCCCGTCTGCATCGCGGAGGGGACGTCCGGGGCGGTGTCGAGGGCGTCGACGGCGCTGAGGACCGACCGGCCGAGGCCTTCGAGCCCGTCCTCGCTCACCGGCTCTGCGGCGGAGGGGCCCCGTTCTCCGGAGGCCTGCACGAGCACCGCGGGCAGCCCCGCCTCGTCGAGCACCCCCTGTTCGCCGTAGGCCAGCGGGAGCATCAGATGGGCGAGTTGGCCGACCACGCTCGGCGCCCCGGGGTCGGCGCCTGTTTCCCGGGTGATCGCGTCGGCCACGGTGCGCTGGAACTGCAGCGGGGCAGAGCCCTCCCCGTCGGAGAAGGGGATCACGATCGGCCTGCGCATAAGGGTGCCGGAGAGGTCCCCGAGCACGATCGCCGCGTCGAGCGGCCCATGCAGGGCACCGGGCAGCGCTGCTGCTCCCGCGTCACCGCCGCTTCCGCCGCTGGTCGACACCAGCACGATCGTCCTCTTGGTCTCACGGGCGGAGAACACCCGAGCGAGCTCCACCAGTGCCGCCGTCCCTGACAGCTCGGCAGCCGATCCGCGGGCGGCGGCGTCCCGGTGGGCGACGATCACGATCGCGCTCGCCCCGGTCGACCCGGGGCGTTCGGCGATCACGGTGCTCAGCTGTCGTTCCCCGTCGATCGTCTGCCCGTCGGTGTGGAGGACCCGCACCGAGAAGCCGCCGCCCGCCGTCCCGCCGAGACCTTCCAGCGTTCGGGCGATCTCTGCGGCCATCGCATCGTCGCCGGGGCTGCCCGGGCGCCTGGAGGGGTATTTCCCCGCCAGGTGCGTCAGCTCCGCATACGCCCGGGGTCCCTGGAAGGCGTCGGGTGCGAGGTTCGAGCTAGCGGGAACCGGGGGTCCTTGGAGCGAGAAGGCGGCGATCGCGAAGGCGAGCAGGAGGGGCACGAGGGCCGCGCGGTACAGGCGCGCGTTGAGCATCGGCTAGACCATAGTTAGACGGCGGGTCGCACGCACCCGTCCCGGGCCTCGTCAGCGTCTCCCCGAGGGGAATGGCCCACGTGTGTTCGGCGGAGCCTTGAGATATCGTGCCGCCGCGTGCTTCAGCCCGTCGCCGTAGGTCACAAGACGCTCGCCGACTACACGCACATCTGCGGACGCGAGCTGATCGCGGAAATCCGGGAGCTGGCGGAGCCGCTGCAGGGTCAGAGGATCGCCCACATCTCCGCCACGGCGTTCGGCGGCGGCGTTTCGGAGATCCTCTATACGCTTGTTCCACTGATGCGCGACGTGGGCCTGGATTGCGAGTGGCAGGTGATCTACGGGCGCGAAGAGTTCTTCAACGCGACCAAGCTGATGCACAACGCACTGCAGGGCGCCACCGAGGACCTCACCGAGGAACAGTGGGCCATCTGGCGGCGCTACGGAGAAATCAACGCGAGGGAGCTCTCCGACGGATGGGACGTGTGCCTGATCCACGATCCCCAGCCGGCGGCTCTGTACGGACTCGTCCCCGAGAAGGCCAAGGGCTGGCTGTGGCGCTGCCACATAGACCTCTCGACGCCGAACCCTGACACGATCGCCGAGCTGCTCCCCTACATCCAGATCTATCCCCACTCCCTCTTCCACATGCAGGACTACGTTCCACGTGGGATGGGAGGGGAGGTCCACGTGGTGCCGCCCGCAATCGACCCGCTGACCCCCAAGAACATGGCCCTCTCTCCCGAGGATGCCGCCTACGTGTGCGGGCAGTTCGGGGTCGACATCGACAGGCCACTCATCTGCCAGGTCTCCCGCTTCGACCCGTGGAAGGATCCCCTCGGGGTGATCGACGCCTATCGGCTGGTCAAGGAGTCGATGCCCGAGGTCCAGCTCGCGCTGCTCGGCTCGATGGCGAGCGACGACCCGGAGGGATGGAACTTCTTCAACGCCACCATCGCCCATGCCGACGGCGACTCCGACATCCACATCCTCAACAACTTCAACAACGTCGGGGCGATCGAGGTCAACGCCTTCCAGTCCCACTCCGATGTGCTGATCCAGAAGTCCACCCGCGAGGGCTTCGGCCTGACCGTCTCGGAGGCGATCTGGAAGGGTCGACCGTTCGTGGGCGGCGACGTCGGCGGCATCCCCCTGCAGATCCTCGACGGCGTCACCGGCTATCTCGTCTCGAGCGCGGGCAGCTGCGCCGAGCGGACGCTGGAGATCCTCCGCGATCCGGCGCTCGGGAGGGCGCTCGGCCGGCGCGGCAAGGAGCACGTGCGCCAGCACTTCCTGATGCCGCGGTACCTGCGCGACTATCTGCGGATCTTCAACGAGATCAACGAGACATGAGCAGCGAGCCGGCACAGCGGACGCCGCTGGTGCTGGTCAGCAACCGCGGGCCTGTCACCTTCCAGGCCGGCGGGGAGGTCCAGCGAGGCTCCGGCGGACTCGTCACGGCGCTCACGGGGCTGGCCTCCCACCGCGCCGCGATCTGGATCGCCTCGGCGATGAACGAGCACGATGCGCGGGTGTCCGTCGAGCACGGCGGGCGTGCCTTCCCCGTTCGCTCCCCCGCCGGAGGGGAGTACCAGGTGCGACTGGTGGTCAGCGACCCGGATGCCTACGACCGCTTCTACAACGTGTTCGCGAACCCGATGCTGTGGTTCATCCAGCACTACCTGTGGGACCTCTCCAACGCACCCGACATCCGCCGGGAGGAGATCGAAGCGTTCGAGTTCGGATACAACGCGGTCAACGAAGACCTCGCACGGGCCGTCGTCGAGGAGCTCGAGGGCCTGCAGGAGCCGGCGGTGATGGTCCACGACTACCACCTCTACACGCTCCCGGACCTCGTCCGCCGTGCCCGCCCCGACGTCTTCCTGCACCACTTCATCCACATCCCCTGGACCCAGGCCGACGCCTGGCGGGTGCTCCCCACGCGGATCCGGGAGGAGATCTTCGCGGGGCTGCTCGCCAACGACATCATCGGCTTCCACACCCGCTCCTACCGCCACAACTTCCTGCAGTGCTGCCGCGACCTGATGGATCTCGAGGTGGACTTCGAGCGGGGCATCGTGCGCTTCGGGGAGAGGGAGGTGTGGGTGCGCGCCTATCCCCTCCCGATCGACCACCGCGCGACACGGCAGATCGCCCAGGGCGCCCGCGTGGCGGAGTTCGAGCGGGAGCTGCTGCTGCGGCGCAGAGACTTCCTGATCCTTCGCGTCGACCGCGCCGACCTCAGCAAGAACGTCCTGCGGGGTTTCTCGGCTTTCGACCTGTTCCTGGAGCAGCATCCCGACTTCATCGAGCGGGTGACGTTCATGGCCCAGCTGATGCCCTCCCGCACCGACGTGCCCCAGTACGCGGAGTACCTCGAGCGGATCGAGGCGCTCGTCGCGGTGGTCAACCACCGTCACGGGACGCCGGACTGGATGCCGATCCAGCTGAAGCTGCGGGACGACATCGACGAGGCGATGGCGGCCTACAAGCACTACGACGTCCTGCTCGTCAACGCCATGTTCGACGGGATGAACCTCGTCGCCAAGGAGGGACCGATCGTCAACGAGCGGGAGGGGGTCTCGATCCTCTCCGAGAACACGGGCGCCCACGAGGAGCTCGGCGAGTACGCCCTGTCGGTCAACCCGTTCGACATCCAGGAGCTCGCAAACTCGATCTACGCGGCCCTCACGATGGATGGCGCCGAGCGCCACCGGCGGGCCGTCGGCCTCGCGGAGATCGTGACCTCCCGCGATCCCGGCGATTGGATCGACGAGCAGCTGGCCGACATCAGGGCGAAGGGGCTCAACCGCTAGCCGGGTGACCGTGCCTCCCGAGCACGCCGTCCGTGCGTGCGCCCGCAGGGCCGTGCTCGTGCCGGGCGAGATCGTGCGACCCGCTACTCTTGGGCCTTCGCATGTCGGAGTCCCCACCCATATATGACCTCGTCCTCGTCCTCGACCCGCTGGCGGAGGACGGCGCGAGAGCGAAGATAGTCGCGGACGCCCGCTCGGCGATCGAGGCGGGCGGGGAGCTCCTCCGTCACGACGAGTGGGGCGAGCGACCGCTGGCCTATCCGATCGACCATCACGCCTCCGGGGAGTACCACCTGCTGCAGTTCCACGCCGGCGCCCCTGAGCTGCTCGGAAGCGTCGACCGGATGCTGCGGATCACCGACGGCATCCTCCGCTTCCGCATCATCAAGCTCAGGCGGGGCGTTCCGGAGGCGCCAGACATGCGCTCGCCGGCCGCCTCGGCGGCGCGCCGTGCCGAGGCCGAGCCGGGGGCGCGGGACGATGCGCTCGTGCCGGCCGGGCCGCCTGCCGAGGCCGAGCCGGTCGTGGAGGCCGAGGTGGTCGTGGAGGCCGAGCCGCAGGAGCCGCCCCCGCCCCCCGCGGAGACCGAGCCGGCCCTGGGAGAGCCGGCCTAGGCCCGCGGCCCGCCGTGCGCCGCCGTTCCGATGCACGACGACGGGTACTAAGATCGACGATATGAGCTTTGCCGAGGACATGAACGAGCACACCGGGAAGCGCACGGACGTGCTGCGGGCGTCCCCGCCGATGTTCGAGTCGAGGACGCTCGACGCCCTCTCGCGCGTTCACCCGGTCGTCCCGGTCGTGATCTTCCTTCCGGCGATCGCCGCGCTGAGCGCCTGGAGCCTCTCCCGGGTGAGCCTGGCGGCGACGGCCGGCCTGATGGTCGCCGGCTACGCCCTGTGGACGCTGTTCGAGTACTGGCTGCACCGGCTCGTGTTCCACTTCGAACCGGAGGACGGCCTCGGCGCCAGGGTGCACTGGATCATCCACGGCGTCCACCACGACCACCCCAACGACCCGCTGCGCCTCGTGATGCCCCCGGCGGTCAGCGTTCCCCTCGGAGCCGCGGTGTTCGGGGTCCTCTACCTGATCTTCGGCTCCGCCTACGCTCCGGGCCTGGCGGCCGGCTTCTTCGCCGGGTACCTCGTCTACGACATGACCCACTACGTCCTGCATCACTTCCGTCCCCGCGGCCGCCTCGGAAGGATGCTGCGGGAGCGCCACATGCGCCACCACTTCCAGGACGACACCCGCGGCTTCGGGATCAGCGCCCCATACTGGGACGAGGTGTTCCGCACCTCCCCCAGGAGCAAACGATCCTCGCAATAAGCGAGGTGCGGGGGCGAGGCGCTGAACAGCCGTCGACCGCGGCTCTAGCCTCGTCTGAGAGCTCGACGAGCGGCCCGATGGCCGCAGACCGGACGAGGAACAAGCCGACAGGAAGAGGAGCCGTGGCCGCCACCAACATCAACAGGGTCGTGCTGACCGGAAACCTGACCGCCGATCCCGAGCTGCGTTCCCTCCCCAGCGGTATGTCCGTGTGCAGCCTGCGCGTGGCGTGCAACACGCGGCGCAAGAACGGGAGCACCGGCGAATGGGAGGACAAGCCCAACTACTTCAACGTGACCGTGTGGGGAGCCCAGGGGGAGAACACGGCTCGATACCTCTCCAAGGGACGCCCCGTGGCGATCGACGGGAGGCTCGAGTGGCGCGAGTGGGAGGCCCAGGACGGCACGAAGCGCCAGGCAATCGATATCATTGCCGACTCGGTGCAGTTCCTGGGCTCGCGCGATGAACCCTCTGGAGGAGGTGGATTCGCCGGCAACGGAGGCTCCAAGGGCAGCGACGTTCCCGTCGACGAAGGGGATTTCCAGCCCGCACCGGTCGCCGGAGCAGCCGGCGACGACGACATCCCGTTCTAGACAGCCCAACGAGGTCTCCCTTGCTTTCCAGCTCATCGATGCCCACGCACGACCGCCCCGCCCACGGGGAGGCGAGCTGATGGCCAAGGCACGCGGACGGGGCAAGCCGGTGCGCCGGCGGGACAAGAAGGGGGGCCCCGGCAGCGGCCGGCGCAAGCCCTGCCAGCACTGTCGGGATAAGGTCGAGCAGGTCGACTACAAGGACGTCGCGTCCCTGCGGAAGTTCATCTCCGAGAAGGGCAAGATCCGCTCCCGGCGGATCACGGGGTCCTGCCGCCGCCACCAGGTGCAGATCGCACGGGCCGTCAAGCGGGCGAGGGAGCTGGCGCTGCTGCCCTACGTCAACGAGGGCGGCCGCGACGACAGCCCCCGCCGCGATCGCGACCGCGATCGCGGCGAACGGTAGAGCCGTGCCCGAAGCGATCCTCCTCCGCGACGTCGAGACGCTCGGCGAGCAGGGCACCGTGGTGGATGTCTCCAAGGGCTACCTGCGGAACTACCTGATCCCCCGCAAGCTCGCCGAGCCGGCCACCAAGGGTGCGATCGAAACCATTCGCCAGCGCCAAGCGGCCGCGGAGAGGGCGGCTCGGGAGGCGGTCGAGAGGGCCCAGGAGAACGTCAACCTGCTCAACCGCACGGTCCTGACGATCCCCCAGCAGGCAGGGGCCGACGGCCGGCTGTTCGGATCGGTCACCGCCCAGGACATAGCCTCGGCGATCCGGGAAGCGCGGGGGCTGAAAGTGGACAAACGAAACGTCCACCTTCCCGAACCGATCAGGAACGTCGGCACCTACATGGTCGTGGTCGAGGTCGTCGACGGAGTGACGGCCACGATCAAGACGATGGTCGTCGCCAAGAAGTAGCCGGCCGGGTTCCGTCTCCCCGCCGTGCGAACATGTGTTCGTGACGACGAGCATGGGCACGCACGAGCCGGCGAGACGAGTGAATCGTTCCGAGATAGCGGAGAGGCCCCCAGGGTCCGCTCCGCCTCGTATCTAGACTCGGCGCTGCCATGAGCACCAGCGCCGCCCCCCCAGCCAACGGCGCCTCCGGCGCGGGCACCGCCTCGATCACCCCGCCCCACAACCTCGACGCCGAGCAGTCCGTGCTCGGGGCGATCCTCCTCTCCGATCGCTCGCTGTATGCGCTCGTGATCGAAGAGGGCCTGCGCGCGGAGGACTTCTACCGGGAGCGCCACGGGACGATCTACGAGGCGATGCTGGGCCTCTATCACGAGAGCGAGCCGGTGGACGTCGTGACGGTGACCGACCGCCTGCGCCAGACGGGGAGGCTCGCGGAGGTGGGCGGCCAGGCGGCGGTGGACGAACTCACGGGGGTGGTGCCGGCGGTCGGGCATGCCCGTCGGTACGCGCAGATCGTGCGGGAGAACGCCCTCCTGCGCCGCCTCCTGAAGGCCTCGTTCGAGATCCAGGAGAGCGTCCTCGGCCATCAGGCGGCGCCCCGGGACCTGGTCGAGCAGGCGGAGAAGTCGATGCTCGAGGTCGGGCGGGACGATCGACAGAAGGACTTCCGGGCGATCGAGGACGTCCTCCACGAGGAGCTCGACAAGCTGCACAGGCTCTCGCTGGAGGGCACGTCGCTCACGGGGACGCCGTCCGGCTTCAAGGATCTGGACGAGATCACCGGAGGCTTTCAGTCCGGGAACCTGATCATCATCGCCGCCCGCCCCGCGATGGGCAAGAGCGCCCTCGTGTGCAACATCGCCGAAAACGCAGCGGTCGAGCACAACAAACCCGTCGCCCTGTTCTCCCTGGAGATGGCCGAGGCCGAGCTCGCCCAGCGGTTCGTCGCCTCGCAGGCTCGGATCAAGGGCGAGGAGCTGCGCAAGGGGCGGGTGGCCGAGCAGCGCTGGCCGAAGATCCTCAAGGCCTCGCAGCGCCTGGCCAGCGCCCCTCTGTGGGTCGATGACTCCAGCGACGTGGGAATGCTGGAGATTCGCGCCAAGGCCCGACGCCTGCACAACCAGGTGGAGGGAGGCCTCGGCCTGATCATCATCGACTACCTGCAGCTGATGCGCACCGACAGCCGCTACGACAGCCGCGTCACGGCGGTGGGCGAGCTCTCCCGCGGGCTGAAGATCCTCGCCCGCGAGCTCGGGGTCCCCGTGATCGCGCTCTCGCAGCTCAGCCGCGCCGTCGAGCAGCGCCCCGACAAGCGACCGCAGCTGTCTGACCTGCGGGAGAGCGGGAACCTCGAGCAGGACTCCGACCTGGTGATGTTCATCTATCGCGACGACTACTACGAGGAAGACTCCGAGCGCCCCGGCGAGGCCGACCTGATCATCGCCAAG
>DATFZP010000251.1:0-2006 GCA_035314405.1 Solirubrobacteraceae bacterium
ATCCCGTCTCCGGGGCGCAGCACCTCGAGCAGCCGCTCCTGCGGCAGGGGCTCTCCGAAGTGCATGAAGCGCCCTCCGCTCCAGGTGCCGATGGCTGTCGCCGTGGGATCCACTGTCACCGCACAGTAAACCCGGTCGCCGTCCGCGCGCGCAGCGCCGCCTCGAGGCGCTCGAGCGCATGGGTGACCGGCTCGGACTGTGGCTCACCGGCGCTGGCGGGGAGCGCGGCCAACGCCTGCTCGGAGACCCGCGGGTGCAGCTGTTCGAGCTCCGCGAGGCGGATCGCGAGGTCCTGGCGATCCTCGATCCTCAACTCCTGGATGGCGACGGCGTAGGCGTCCTCGAGCTGGATCGCGGCGTGCGAGAGGCGCCCCTGGTCCAGATCGAGGCGGGCCCGCAGGACGAGCTCCTCGCACAGCAGCATCTCCGTGCGCCCTCCGAGCACCGCCGCGAGGCGCTCCTGGGGGCGCAGGGCCCACGAGCGGTCGCGTCGCCGGCCGAGCCCCCCGGCCCGTCCCCGGCCCCGCTCCCGCCTGCCCCACGGCAGCTCGCGGGCGTGGCTCCATGCGCCGTCCGCCACCTGCTCGCCCTCACCCCACCCAGCCCTGATCACGAGGGCCTGGGACGGTGAGACTTCATGCACGTAGGGGTCCGCCGAGGCGAGGCGGTGTGAGTGCAGCACGCGGTTGATGATCGCGGTCGCCGCCAGCACCTCCCGCTCTCGATCCAGCCCCTGAAGCCACGCCTGGGCCTGCTGATCGACGGCGAGGGAGACCGGGTCGATGACCGTCGCGCGGGTGGTGATCACCGGCACGGGCTCGGCCGTGGCGGGCCGTCCCCCGCCCCGCGAGGTCCACCGCTCCCGGATCGGCACCCGCCCGGCTGCCCTCGGGGCCGGGGCGCCGATCGCCATGCGCCCCGCTGCGAGCGTCCCCAGCACCACCACCCGCTCGGGCTCGGCTTCGGCTCCGGCGCGCAACAGGTAGCGGCCCTCCGCCGGGCCGAGCGCCCACGGGAACTCCATCTGGATGAAGATGAACAGACGCCCCGGCACAGGGGCACCGTATCCTTCCTGTGGCGGCCACGGCCGACCGTCCGGCGCAGGGCCCGAGCGACCCTTCTACGAGAAGATCAGGAGCAGAGGATGTCCGATCCGAGCAATGTCCCCAGGAGCCTGCGAGACCGGCTCGGCTCAAACACCGAGGATCGGCTGGGCAAGGCCCTGTCCGAGCTTCTCGAAAACCCGCTGCTGACCGGGGCCATCGGGCGGGCGTTCGACGCCCGCGAGAAGGCCTCTCAGGCACAGGAGGTCGCGCTCGGGGCGCTGAACATCCCCTCGGCGGCCGACATCGAACGCCTGACACGTCGCCTGCGCTCGGTCTCCAATCGGCTCGAGGGCATCGAGGACGGCGTCGATCGCCTCGACCGTGCGCTGACCCCCGGCAGCGTCGAGGCTCGCCTGGCGGCGATCGAGGCCCAGCTGCGAACGCTCACGGACAAGATCGAGCAGGCGCTGCAGGGCGGCTCGGCCATGGGCGGTCCGCAGGCGTCCCCGGCCGCGGCGCCACAGGACCCCGGGGGGGTCAGGGTTCCTCCCCGCAAGGCTCCGGCCGGCCGCACGCGAGCGTCCTCCCGGTCGAAAGCTGTCGCTGCCGGCTCCAAACCGGTGGCCGTGGACAGGGCGAAACAGGTGGCCGCCGAGCGGGCCAAGCCGGCGGCGACCCGCGCCAAGCCGGCGGCGACCCGGGCCAAGCCGGCGGCGACCCGGGCCAAGCCCGCGGGCGGGGGGGCCAAGCCTGCCTCCGCCGCGAGCGAGCCGGCGACGGGCGGCTCGGGTGGGGGCAGGGCTGCAGGGACCCGCGGCCCGAGTGGCGGCTAGATGTAGATCCTGAGGACGTTGTTCATCCGGGCCTCCTTGGAGGCTGGGGGTGTCTAGCCACCCAGTACCAAGGAGGACACCGGATGAAGCTGCACGCTAACGCGCGGCTCAGCGTCAAGGGGCGCGA
>DATFZP010000252.1:0-3789 GCA_035314405.1 Solirubrobacteraceae bacterium
CGCTCACAGCCGCTCGAATCCCCGGCGTCGCTCCCAGTCGGTGACCGTCGAGTGAAACGCCTGCAGCTCCACGTCGGCCGCGTTGAGGTAGTGCGCCACGACGTCCTCCCCGAACGCCAGCCGGGCCACCTCGCTGCTGGCGAACAGCTCGCGCGCCTCGACGAGGGTGCCCGGGACGCGGGCCCGCTCGGCGGCGAAGTAGGCGTTGCCCTCGAGCGGGTCCTCGAGCTCCAGGCCGTTCTCAACCCCGTGCAGGCCGGAGGCGATGATCGCGCTGAGGGCGAGGTAGGGGTTCAGGTCCGCGCCACCCACCCGATTCTCGAACCGCCGCCCGGGGCCGTGACCGACGACGCGCAGGGAACAGGTGCGATTGTCGTGCCCCCAGGCGACCGCGGTGGGGGCGAAGGTCGCGGCGGCGAAGCGCTTGTAGGAGTTGACGTTGGGCGCCAGCAGCAGCGTCATCTCCCGCAGGCAGGCGAGCTGCCCGGCCAGGAACGAGGCGAACAGGGACTCATCCCGCTCGAACAGGGGCCCCTGCTCGTCGGCGAGGGAGAAGTGGATGTGGCAGGAGTTGCCCTCGCGCTGGTCGTACTTGGCCATGAACGTGAGCGCCATCCCTTCGACGGAGGCGATCTCCTTCGCGCCGTTCTTGAAGATCGCGTGCTCGTCGGCGGTGCGCAGCGCGTCGGCATAGCGGAAGTTGATCTCGTGCTGGCCGAAGTTGCACTCCCCCTTGGAGTCCTCCACCTCCATCCCGGTGGCCGCCATGTCGTTGCGGATCCGTCGGATCAGAGGCTCCACCCGGGCGGTCCCCAGGAGGGAGTAGTCGACGTTGTAGAGGTTCGCCGGACGCAGCTGCAGGTAGCCCTTGTGCCAGGCCTCCTCGTAGGTGTCGAGGAACACGAGGAACTCGAGCTCGGTCCCGGCATTGGCGCTCCAGCCGCGGTCGGCCAGTCGGGCGAGCTGACGGCGCAGGATCTGCCGAGGGGATGCGAGGACGTCCGAGCCGTCGAGCCAGGCGACGTCGGCGAGGCACAGCACGGTTCCCTCCTGCCACGGCACCGGCCGCAGCGTAGACAGGTCGGGAACGAGCAGCATGTCGCCGTATCCCCGCTCCCAGGAGGACATCGCGTAGCCCTCCACGGTGTTCATGTCGACATCCACCGCGAGCAGGTAGTTGCAGCTCTCCGCACCGTGCTCGACGACCTCTTTGAGGAAGTGCCTCGCCGTCAGGCGCTTGCCCTGGAGGCGGCCCTGCATGTCGGTCATCGCCAGGACGACGGTGTCGAGCACCCCCCGGTCGACCGCCTCCCGCAGCTCCTCGAGCGTCATCCCGTGAAGCTACTGAAAAACGGCCCCTCGGTGGCGCGTCCCCGGACGGGCGGACGATGTGCCGCGATCGGCGCCGCCGCCGGGCAGGGCCGATCGCGGGCGGCGCCTCAGCGGTAGTCCGGGTTGGGGAAGTCGAAGCGGCAGCCGGCGTCCCACTCCGAGCGCTGGTTGCCGTGGGCGGGGATCCCTTCGATGTCCTTGAGGACTCGCGCGAGGTGCAGGAGGTTCCACGTCAGGAAGGTGGTGTTGCGGTTGGTGAACTCGTTCTCCGGGCCGCCGGAGCCCGGGTCGAGGTAGCTCGGCCCCGGACCCGCCTCGCCGAGCCAGCACGAGTCCGCCTGGGGCGGAATCACGAAGCCGAGGTGCTGGAGCGAGTAGAGGATGTTCATGGCGCAGTGCTTGGCGCCGTCCTCGTTGCCGGTGATGATGCAACCTCCCACCCGGCCGTAGTAGGCGTACTGGCCCTTGTCGTTGAGGATGTGGCTGTTGCCGTAGAGCCGCTCGATGACGCGCGTGCAGACCGACGATTTCTCACCGAGCCATATCGGTGAGAGGAGCACCAGGATGTCGGCGCCCATGACCCGCTCGAAGATCGCAGGCCACTCGTCCCGTTGCCGACCGTGCTCGGCCATGTCCGGCTGCACGCCCTCGGGGATCTCGTGGTCGACCGCCCGCACCACCTCCACCGAGACGCCGTTGCGCTCCATGATCGCGATCGAGAGGTCGGCCAGCGCCTGCGTGTTGGAGGGCTCGGGGGAGCGCTTGAGGGTGCAGTTGACGAACACGGCTCGCAGGTCTGAGAAGTCCCAGCGGGACTGCTCGCAGAGCCGCTCGTCTCGCTCGGACATCGGTGCCATCTCCCCGCCGCTCCCTTCGATCTCGATCTCGTCTGCCGCCGGACGGTATCGCCCTCACGCCCCGTTGCTCGCCCTCCCCTCCCCCGCTCTCGGCGCCCGGGCGCCGGGGGAGCTCAGCCGGCGAGCTCGAGGAGCTCCTCGCGGACGGCCCGGAGGGGAACGAGGTCCCGGCGGGCCCGGGCCAGGATCAGGGCGCCCTCGACCGCGGCGAGCACGAGCAGGGCCCTGCGGTCGGCCGTCTCGCGGGCCATCCCTCCCGCGAGCATCCGCTCGCGCAGGGCCGACACCCAGGAGTCGAATGCGTCCGCCGCCACCACGCGAACGGACTCCGATCTGGTGGCCGCCTCGAGGGCGACGGTGGCGATCGGGCACCCGTCGGCGTAGTCGGAGGCCTCGAGCCCGGCGGCGAGGGCGTCCAGCAGAGCGCACAGCGCGTCGCCGAGAGCATCGTGGCTGGAGAGGATCGCCACGATCGCACCTCTGAGCTCATCGCCCGCCCGGGCCATCGCGACGGCGGCGAGTTCCTCCTTGCCGCCCGGGAAATGGAAGTAGAGCGATCCCTTCGGCGCACCGCTGGCGGCGACGATCTCGCTGAGGCCGGTGCCGGAATAGCCCTGGCGGCGCAGCAGCCGGCCGGTGGTGGCGATGAACGCCTCCCGCGAGCGGATCCCCGAAGCTCGACGCTGCCCGATCTCGTTCACGGCGTTAGTATAACGACCGGTCTACATATGAACGGAGGCACACGATGCAGCAGCTCACCTACACGGCCCGGAACACCCTCCAGTGGCGTGAAGCGGCCGAGCCCACTCTGACCTCCGACCGAGCGGCGCTCGTGAGGCCGGTGGCAGTGGCGACGTGCGATCTCGATGCCCTCATCATCACGGGCGGCTCGCCGTTCCCCCCGCCGTTCCCGATCGGCCACGAGTGCGTGGCGGAGGTGGTGGAGGTGGGCGACGCGGTCGAGGGTCTGGACGCCGGGGGGCTCGTCAGCGTCCCCTTCCAGATCTCCTGCGGAGCCTGCCAGGCGTGCCGGGGGGGAAGGTCGGGCAACTGCACGGAGGTGCCGTTCATGTCCACGTATGGGTTCGGACCGGCCGTGGAGACGTGGGGGGGCTTCCTCTCGGACCTCGTGTGCGTTCCCTATGCCGAGCACATGCTGGTGCCCGTGCCCCCGGGCGTGCAGCCGGCCGCGGTTGCGAGCGCCTCGGACAACCTCAGCGACGCGTGGCGCGCCGTCGGTCCGGCGCTCGCCGAGGAGCCGGCGGCCGACGTGCTCGTCGTCGGAGGGGCGGGAGCGGGATCGATAGGTCTCTACGCGGCAGCGCTCGCGGTGGCGCTGGGGTCCCGCTCGGTGCTGTACGTGGATGCCGACGCCTCCAGGCGGCAGATGGCGAGCGATCTCGGCGCCCAGACGCTGGCCGAGACCCCGAGGCGGGTCGGTCCCTACCCGATCACCGTCGATTCCAGCGGCCACCCCGACGGGATCGGCCTCGCCCTGCGCTCGACGGCCCCGGACGGGGTCTGCACGAGCACGGCCATCTACTTCGGCGAGCCGCCGGCGCTGCCGCTGCTGGAGATGTACACGAAGGGCATCACCTTC